>CAZTWE010000038.1:0-21085 GCA_964617165.1 uncultured Ruminococcus sp. | reverse complement strand
CCCACGCGACCAGCTTGGAAGGCTGGAATTCTACCATTGAACTACACTCGCATATCTCGTTGACAGCTTTTATATAATACCATAATATTTTCGATTTGTCAACCCTTTTTGGAAAGTTTTTTTAGAATTTTTTTTAGAAAATTTTTTCACAAAGAACAAAAAAATATGCGGTTCTAATATAAAACAACAAGATAGAGGTACCGTAACTTGCACAGTACCCCTACCGTTTTTAATTGTTTCGGTTATGCCGAAAATACAGCATGCCCGACGTAATTACTTTATAACTATATTTATGATCTTGCCGGGAACAACGATCTCTTTTACTAGAGTTTTGCCATCTATTGCAGCCGCGATTTTTTCGTCCGCCTTTGCAAGCGCAAGTATTGCATCTTTATCCGCATCCTTGGGGACGAGGATCGTAGAACGCACCTTGCCGTTGATCTGTACAGGAAGCTGAACAGTATCGTCAACGGTTTTGCTTTCATCGTACTCAGGCCACTTTGCAATGGATATCAGATCATTATTACCGAGAAGTTCATTGATCTCCTCTGCGATGTGAGGCGCAAAAGGCGAAAGAAGCTTTGCAAATATTGTAAGTTCGTCCTTGGTAATGCTTCCTACATCATAAATTGTATTAAGCGTACCCATCATTGCCGCTATAGCGGTATTGAAGCGCATATTATCAATATCGTTACTTACCTTTTTGATAAGCTTATGCATGCACTTTTCAAGCTCCGGTGTAATTCCCTCACCCTTTACTATGTCAACGAGATTCATAACACGCTCAAGGAAGCGCTTACATCCCTTGATAGACTGGGTGTTCCACGGAGCTGATTGCTCAAAATCACCGATAAACATTTCATAAAGGCGCATCGTGTCTGCACCGTAATCGCGAATAATATCATCGGGATTTACAACGTTACCGCGCGATTTTGACATCTTCTCACCGTTCTCTCCAAGTATCATACCATGGCTGGTACGTTTTGCATAGGGCTCTTTCACGTCAATGATATCAATATCAAAGAGGAACTTTGACCAAAATCTTGAATAAAGAAGGTGAAGTGTGGTATGCTCCATACCGCCATTATACCAGTTAACGGGCATCCAATAGTTAAGGGCTTCTTTCGATGCAAGCTCCTTATCGTTATGAGGATCGCAATAACGGAGGAAATACCACGATGAGCCTGCCCACTGAGGCATAGTATCTGTTTCCCTTTTTGCATTTGCGCCGCAATTCGGGCATTTGCAGTTGACCCAATCGGTAATCAGCGAAAGGGGCGACTCACCGTTTTCTGTAGGCTCATAGGATTCAACGTCGGGAAGCTCCAGCGGAAGCTGATCTTCGGGAACGGGTACCCAACCGCACTCGGGGCATTCGATAAGCGGAATAGGCTCACCCCAATATCTTTGACGCGAGAACACCCAGTCACGGAGCTTGAAGTTGACTTTTTCTTCCCCAATGCCCTGCTCTTCAAGATATTTGATCATCTCGCGCTTAGCATCAGCAACCTCAAGACCGTTAAGGAAACCGGAATTAACAAGTTTTCCTGTAGCAACGTCGGTATACGCTTCATTTTCAACGTCACCGCCGGCAACTACCTCTACAATAGGAAGATTGAATTTCTTCGCAAAATCAAAGTCGCGCTCATCGTGGGCGGGGACTGCCATGATAGCACCTGTTCCGTAGCCTGCAAGAACGTAATCCGATATGAAGATAGGAATTTCTTTTCCTGTTGCGGGATTTATGGCATTTACACCGTCAAGACGAACACCGGTCTTGTCCTTGACAAGCTCGGTACGCTCAAAGTCTGATTTACGTGAAGCTTGAAGCTTATAACCCTCAACCTCGGCATAATTCTTAATAATGGATTTCCATTTTTCAACGCATACGTGCTCGGGTGCTATAACCATATAAGTTGCACCGAAGAGTGTATCGCATCTGGTGGTATAAACACGAAGCTTGTCCCCTGCCGTAGTGCTGAAATCTATCTCGGCACCTTTTGATTTTCCTATCCAGTTTATCTGCTGCGTCTTAACTCTTTCTATGTAGTCAAGACCGTCAAGGTCGGATATAAGCCTGTCTGCATACTCGGTTATCTTCAGCATCCACTGACTCTTTACCTTTCTGATAACAGCAGACGAGCATCTTTCGCAAACACCATTGACAACCTCTTCGTTAGCAAGGACTACTTTACATGAGGTGCAGAAGTTTACCGCCATCTCTTTCTTGTACGCAAGTCCGCGTTTGAAGAGCTGAAGGAATATCCACTGTGTCCATTTATAGTATGAGGGATCTGTAGTGTTGACCTCACGGCTCCAATCAAACGAAAGACCTAATGCCTTAAGCTGTGATTTAAATCTCGCAACGTTATGCTCCGTTACAAGCTTAGGGTGGATCTTGTTTTTAATAGCATAGTTCTCGGTAGGCAGACCGAAAGCATCCCATCCCATAGGGAAAAGCACGTTATAGCCCTGCATCCTTTTCTTTCTTGATACGATATCAAGTGCAGTATACGGACGGGGATGACCTACGTGAAGCCCTTGTCCTGACGGATAAGGAAACTCTACCAACGTATAATACTTAGGCAGAGAATAATCCTGTTTTGCAGCGAAAGGATTTTTTTCATCCCAGATTTTTTGCCATTTCGGTTCAATGTTTTTGTAATTGTAAAGCATTTTTATATCCTCTTTTATTTATCAGTCATCAATAATAGATACATCATATTTTTTATCAACAGAACGAATCGCCTCTTCTGTGCTGCGTTCACACTCGGCGGGCAGAAGTCTGTCAAAATTATAAAATCCTCGTGATTCGGAATCAAATATATTAACTATCAATGAACCGAAGTCCACAAGTATCCATGAATTGCCACGTTTACCCTCAACGCGCAGCGCGCGCTGCCCTCTTGCATCAAAGTTTTCTACAAGATCATCCGCGAGCGAAGCAACGTGAGTTAAGGACTTACCTGTTGCGTTAACGTAAAAATCCGTAACGGACGTACGCTCTCTTACGTCAAACATTTTTATATCGAGTGCGAGCTTTTCAGCAAGAAGCTTTACAGCTTCAAGTGCTAGAACGTCGCATTCCGCATGCGAAAGCTCATCCGTTCTGTTATTATTCATAGTTTCCTCCATACCGCATAGGCGGTCAATTCAAATTGTTTGCTTTTATATGCATCCCCGAAAGAGTCTTACCCGTATATTCACGAAGCTTTATGGAATCATCCTCATAGATGTTTACAAAGGCTGTGTCCGCACTGTTCAAAAACATACGCCGTGCATCAAACTCTTCATAAGAAAACATATAGTTTTTTATCATTTCTGCCGTGCTTTTTCTATTCAAAACGTAATATGATACTCCATTTGCATTTTGCGCAGGTTCGCCTGGCAAAGTTGCATAATAAGTTGTTTTATCACATTTTTCAGAAATCGCATCAAACACAAGATTGATAACCTTAGAGAGGCCGATGTTTGTTATCGCCTCCTCCTGAATTATCTTTGCTATTTCTATTAGCGACGGTAGCGTTAATCCCCTTGCTATCTTTGAAAACAAAGCGTTCAAAAATATTTTTTGGGCATCAATCCTACCGAGGTCTCCCATTGCATATCCGCTTCTGTATCGCACAAATCGCTCGGCATACTCACCGTCAATGTGATTTGTGCCTTTTTTCAACAATATCTCTTTGCTATCGCTGTCAAGGGATATGACCATATCCTCCTCAAGCTCAATATCAAGCCCACCGAGTGTGTCTACAAGTTTTCTGAAAACGCTTGTGCTGATACCTATATATCCGTCAAACTTAGTACCGAAATTCACCTCAAGCTCACGTGCAAATGCGTCAAAGGCATCCATTTTGTCACTTCCGGCAGAAATTTTGGTTGCGTAAAACTGATTGATCTTGTTTTGTGCGTTTCCAAATCCAAAATAGGTGTCTCTCGGTATTTGTGCTATTCTTGTTACGTGCGCATTTGCATCATAGCTAAGAGTGAAAAGCACGTCGGTATTCTTTGCTGCATCGTCAAGCCCTGCAACAAGATACAAATAGTGGTCCTTTTCGTATTTTTTAGCTGTACTCTCAACCTTTGGACGACAAGCGGTAAATATAAGAAGTATGCCAAGTAAAAGGCATGCGATCCTGAACGTTTTTTTCATTTGCATAAACCTCATTGCTCATTATTTAAGGTTAGTTTACGCAAAAGAACACTTTTTAACTTTGGAATTTATTCTTAATGAGAGAATTTTTGGTTTTATACATTTTAGAATTTATAGGTCTGTTATCTCGCAGAAGAGCCTCCAAGGCTCCGTTTATTGATGCGAGGCAAGCCTCGTCAAGCCTTTGTTTGCGCTCTTTATCGGATAGACTGTCAAATCCTTCAAAAAGCAAATTTCTCACTTCAACGCAGGATTGATAAGTACGTGTATCCTCAATATAATCTGATATGAAAATTATTTTATCAAAAACCGACATATCCTCCGCGCCTATCGTATGATTATATACCGCTGAAAGAATGTTATCGGTAGCAAAAGCGGGAAAATCGCGCCTTATAATACAGGGTGCCGTAAACGAATGAAGAACCCCGGGAGTGCTTTTATCCTCTTCATCGGGAGGGGTACCGCAAACTTCAAGAAGTTTCAGCTGCTCCTCATACGAAAATTCCTTTGAAACGTCATGAAGAATAGCCGCTGCGCGAAGCTCCGAGGTATAACTTGGCAAAAGCGCATCTCCCAGCCTTTTCGCACAACGTTCAACTCCAAGTATATGCGAAAATCGTTTCTCGCTTATACGGGCTGCAACCATTTCTCTAAGCTCCTGAAGCATTTCATCACTGAAAATCATTCGTAGAGCCCCTCATTCCGTATATATTCCGAAACGGCACGCGAGATATATTCCGACGTATCCTGCCCACCTTTATACATGGAGCGCAGCTCACTTGAAGATATTTGTATAACCGGTGCTTTTATCTCATATATTCTTGCTCCGTATTTTTCAGTGTACCGAACGATGGCAGCTTCGATTTCTTTAGTCAGCTTCGTATCCGATTCACGGCGAATATAACATATATTGGCAAGATTGAATATTTTTTCGGGGTAATTCCACTCTTCAAGCGTCAAAAACATATCAGTTCCGATAAGCATATATAAATCAGAATCGGGAGAACTCAATTCCTCAAGAGTGAGATACGTATAGCTTTTTCCACCCCGATCTATTTCGAGATTGGAAATTTCGGTTTTCTCGATATCGCCAAATGCAAGCTCACACATGTGAACTCTTTGTTTAACTGTCGCTTCACCGCGAAAAAACTTATGCGGTGGAATAAATGACGGAATGATAAAAAGCTTATCAAGCTCCGCATCTCTGATAAAAGCCCTTGCCGCGCCGATATGCCCGATGTGAGGAGGATTAAAGGTTCCCCCGTAAATACCGACTTTTTGTTTTTTCATATTAAAGCTCTATTCTTTTCTTTTTTGAAGATTCACGATAGAGTACAAATTTGGTTCCGACACAGGATACAACGTCACAACCTACGGCATCGGCAATTTCGTTTGCCGCTTCTTTTGCTGTGTAACCGCTGTTTTCAAGAATCCTGGCTTTGATAAGCTCTCTCGCTTCCAAGGCATTGGATATTTGCTTGCATATCTCGTCCGTAATTCCGCCTTTTCCTATCTGAAAAATAGTATCAAGGTCCTGAGAGAGCGAACGGAGATATGCTCTTTGCTTACTGTTTATCATATTTTATCCTTTATTTCTATCAGCTCTCAAAGAGCGCACTTGAAAATTCCTTTGGATCAAAAGGCTTCATATCATCTATCTGCTCACCGACACCGATGAATTTTACAGGGATACCAAGCTCTTTCTTTATGGAAAGAATAATTCCGCCCTTGGCAGTTCCGTCAAGCTTTGTGAGTATCAGCCCCGTAAGATGCGCCGCATCCTTAAATTCTCTTGCCTGCATTACTGCGTTTTGCCCCGTTGTAGCATCGAGCACAAGCAAGGTCTCTCTGGCACTTTCGGGAAGCTCCCTTGAAATTACTCTGTCTATTTTTGCGAGCTCATCCATAAGATTTTTCTTATTGTGAAGCCGTCCTGCCGTGTCTATTATAAGCACGTCCGCACCGCGGCTCTTCACTGCTCCGATAGCATCAAAAACTACCGCTGCAGGATCAGCACCGGCACCCTGCTTGATAATATCCACTCCCGCTCTGTCACACCATACAGAAAGCTGCTCCGCCGCCGCTGCGCGGAACGTATCCGCCGCAGCAACAACGACCTTTTTACCTTGAGATTTCAGCTCCTTGGAAATCTTTCCTATAGACGTGGTTTTTCCAACACCGTTCACACCGACGATAAGAATAACGCACGGCTTTGTTGAAAGATTAAGAGGCTCATGCTCACCGATGAGGTTACGCATTATATCAAGAAGAATACCTTTGACCTCGTCGGAGTCTTTGATATTTTCGTCTATAACTCGCTCTCGCAGCTCATCCAAGATCTCTTCCGTAGTATTTATTCCGATATCTGCGGAAATGAGAAGCTCCTCCAGCTCGTCAAACAGATCCTCGTCAACCTTTCTGAAAGACTTAAACAGATTGTCTATTTTTGCAACTATTGCATTTTTGGTCTTTGAAAGACCGCTTTTTAATCTATCAAAAAATCCCATTAACCAAGTAACTCCTTCTGCTTGCTTTCAATTTCGTCAACGTTAAGCTCTATCGCCTGCGAAATACCTCTTTGGGGCATTGTTACACCGTACAAACGATCACCAACCTCCATAGTACCTCTGCGGTGTGTGATAAGAATGAACTGAGTACCCTCAGCGAGCTTCTTGATATATTCACCAAAACGGTATACGTTTACCTCATCAAGTGCCGCTTCTATCTCATCAAGTATACAGAAGGGAGTCGGGTTAACCTTAAGAATGGCAAAGAGCAATGCAATTGCAACGAATGACTGCTCACCGCCCGAAAGCAATGACATATTTTTGATTATCTTGCCGGGAGGAGCTGCTTTGATTTCGATACCTGTATTTAGCACGTCCTCGGGATCGACAAGATTTAATTCTGCGCTTCCGCCTCCAAACAGCTCTTTGAACGTTATACCGAAATTCCTATTTATTGCCTCAAAAGCAGTAAGGAAGCTGATTTTCATTTCTTCCTCAAGGCGATCAATGATACCGATAAGCTCATCGTATGAGCTTGTGAGGTCAACGTATTGTGCATTTAATGCATCGTAACGCATTTTAACCTCTGCATATTCATCGATAGCGTTAGGATTATAATTACCGAGGCTTCTGAGCTTTTTACGGCTTGTAGATTGAATTTCTGCAATCTCTTCCCTGTTCTCCGCCGTAACGGGAGGATAATTCAGAGCAACCGCGCCCTCATAAGTCAGATCGTAATCATCAAGCAACTGTGCACCGAGCTTTTCCTGCTTTTCTTTTAGTCGCAGCACGTTGTTTTCGTCATTGAGCACTGCCTGATAACAAACGTCACGGCTTGAATTACGTTCCTTTAGCTTAACTCTGATATCCGCCAGAATACGCTCGTATTCATCATTACCCGTTTCAAGCTCTCTGCGTTCATCATTAAGCTTTTGTATCTGATCCTCAAGCTCTTTATATTCAGCTTGATTTTCAGCTTTGATCTCATCCATGGAATCTCGCTTGCTCATGATCTCGTTGATCCTTGTATGCTTACCTTCCTTTTCTGCGGCAAGATCACCAAGTCGCTCATCAATGGATGCTATCATATTATCTATACCGTCTATCTCTGTGCGTACCTGTGTTGCTCTGATATATATATCGGTAGCTTTCTGACCGTATTCGTCATATTTCTCGTCAAGAACGCCCATTTCCTCGGATTTTTTCGCCCTAAAATCTTTAAGTGCGATAATACGTTCTTCCGCTGCGGTAAATTCTCCACCCAGACGGGCGATCTCCTCGTCTGCCATAGACTGCTTGCCAACGAGATTGTCATAATCCAATCGCAGCTTTGCTACAATATTTCGGTTAGCATCATAGCGAGCATTCGCATTATCGAGTGCCGAGAACTGACCTCTTGAAAGTGTAAGAAGTATCTCTCTTTCCTGTTCTGCGTTCTTCTGCGCTTCGACTGTAGCCTTATGCTCATTGCTTATATCCGCAATCGCGTCCTCGCACTCCTTTATCTTCTTGGCGAGTGCCTCAGCCTGCTCTTTAAGATTGGAAATCTCCGTAAGTCTTGAAAGAATACCGCTATCTTTTTTGGTACTACCGCCCGTAAAAGCACCGCCGGCATTGATTACCTGACCGTCAAGAGTGACCATTTTGACCTTATAACCAAGCTTTTTAGCAGCAATCGATGCATTTTCAATATTATCAAAAACAACCGTACGCAAAAGCAAAAGCTCAATAACAGGCTTAAACTCCGCTTTGGTATCGACAAGCATATCAGCTCTGCCGACATATCCCTCAAAGGTTTTTGCGCGGCGTATTTCATCGGTTTCGCTGGCAGGTCTTACAGAGGTTATCGGATAAAAGGTTGCGCGGCCCGCATTTGCACGCTTCAAAGCATACATTGCCGCCTTTGCGGTATCCTCATTCTCGACCACTATATTCTGAAGACTTGCACCGAGTGCGGTTTCTATCGCCGTGATATATTGCTTATCAACGTTTATAAGAGATGAAAGCGGTCCGTAAATTTTACCGGGAGTTGATAAAGCGCCCGACGTATACTCGCGCATGACAAATTTTATACTCTCCGCATATCCCTCAAAATGAACGATAAGATTTTGAAGCACATTCGCTCTTTGCAGCATCTCATTGCGGTTGAGCTTGTACGTGTTAAGGGTATCGCTTATCTCGCCCCTTTCGGCAAGAAGGTCTTCTGCACGGCTTGCACTCTCGGCTATCTCTTCATCCTTTTCTTGAAGTTTAGCCTTGAAGCCCGATGCATTTGCCTCGCATTTATCGGCCTCCTCTTTGAGTGCTTTACCCTCTTTTTCGTATTTTTCTATTTCGAGCAAAAGATCCTCTGTCATATTGCCATCGGAAAGCTTTGAGTTTTTTAATACGTCTATGCGCACCTTAAGATCGCTGAAAGCCCCTTCTTCAACGGTAAGCTCATCAAGAGCTTCCTGAAGTTCACGCTTTATGGCATCTATTTTAGCGGAAATATCCTGCTGCAACGCGAGAAATTCAAGCTTTTCGTCCATGAAACGCTTATGTTCGGTGAGAAGGTCCGTTCGTCTGTCATCATAAGTCTTACGCGTAGCATTTACGTTTGCTTCACTTTTCTCAATCTCCGCGATACGTTCGTTACACTGAGCAATAAGATCCGCCGAGTGTGCGAATTCGGATTCCGCGATTTTTATTTCTTTATCAAGCCTATGAAGCGCTTCATTTGTTTCGCGTATCTTATCGTATATGGCGCTGGTGCTGAGTTTGCTTTCCTGAAGCCTATCGTAAATATCATCATTCTGCGCGTTGAGATCCTTAATTATGGTTTCAACAATATCAAGCTCGTGTTTGGAAAGCTTGAGTGCATTCTCGGCAGCCTCAATATCTTCCCTTATCTGCCTGGTATCATAAAGCCAAAGCGATACGTCAGCACGTTTTTTCTCCTCATAAATCGCAAGTCCACGCCTTGCTTTTTCCGCCTCTTTTTCAAGGGGCCCTACTCGGCTCTCAAGCTCAGAAAGAATATCCTTTACACGGTCAAGATTATCCTGAGTATTTTTCAGCTTCTTCTCGGACTCTTCTTTCCTGTGGCGGTATTTTGAAATACCCGCAGCCTCCTCAAAGATATTACGGCGTTCATCGCTTTTTTTGGAAACGATCTCCTGAACCTTACCCTGTCCTATAATAGAATATCCCTCACGTCCGACACCGGTATTCATAAACAGCTCATATATGTCGCGCAGTCTCTTAGGCTCGCGATTTATCAGATATTCACTGTCACCCGTTCTGTAATAACGCCTCGTAACTACGACCTCATCAAACTCGGAATCCAAGCGGTGATCGGGATCTGAGTTATCAAAGGTAACGGAAACCTCAGCAAAGCCCATAGGGCGGCGCTCGTCTGTTCCACCAAATATAACGTCCTCCATTTTTGTGCCTCGGATGTTGCGGCTCGATAATTCACCGAGAACCCATCTCATAGCATCGGAGATATTCGATTTACCGCTTCCGTTGGGTCCAACTATAACGGTTGCGCCCTTTTCAAAAGTAAGAACCGTTCTGTTCGGAAATGACTTGAAGCCGTGTAATTCAAGTGACTTTAAATACATTTTATTTCCTTTCTTCTATTTTTAGAAGTACGTCATAATTCGAAATATCTGAGTTCTCCTTGATCTTTACGTCAGAAAAACCGTACTCCCGAAGAATTCGAATCTTATTTGTCTTATGCTGACCGACGGCCTTTGAGATATGCCCCTTGGCTACGTACACAGTCAGCGTATTATCTTTATACACCGCATCCGACGGCAATCTGCCGCGAATGGTGTTGTAATAGTACTCATTTTCAACAAGCTCTCCCAAAGCGGGATGATTTGGACCTGCGAAATAAGTCTGTGTGCTATGTAGATTTTCCGACTCGCACAGTCCGATACGCAAAACCTTTATTCCGGCCTTTACAAATTCGGCAAATACAAGTGCAGAGCGCGAAACGGCATCTTCAAGACAGAGCGGCGAATATTCCCCCGCCTTTGCCATGGTGCAAAGTGCAGTATCTCTGAATACGACGGTTGGATATATCCTCGCCTCATCGCATCCGTATTCTACAATAAAGCGAGCTGTTTGTAATTCGCTCTCAAGCGTTGAGCCCGGCAACCCGATCATCATTTGACCGCCAAGACGCAAGCCGTGCTCCTTTATCAGCTTGCACGCATTTTTCTCGTCCTGCATAGTATGTCCTCGCTCACAAGCTCTGAGCACACTGTCCGATACGCTCTGCAACCCAAGCTCAACGGTACTGACACCGTATTGCTTCAGTGTATCCAAAATCACGGCGTCAATATAATCAGGTCTGGTGGAACATCTTATGGATGATATTCTGCCCGGTTTTAAATACCCGTTTGCTATTTTCAGAAGATCGCACATCAAATCATATTCAATTCCCGTAAATGATCCTCCGAAAAACGCGAGCTCCGCTTCTGTGCCCGCTTCAACGGTAGATAATGCATTATCTATAATCGGAATAACGCTTTCGGAATCGAACTGTGAAACTCCGGATATTACCCTTTGATTGCAAAATACGCATGCATTAGGGCATCCTAAATGAGGAATAAAGACCGGTATATTTATATGTTTTTTCATATTTTCCAGATCAAACCAACTTAACTCTTAATTCCAAAAAGCTCAAGTGCAAGCCTGGCGGCTTTCATTTCAGCTTCCTTTTTACTAAAAGCAACTCCGCGACCTACAACATTGTTGTTTACTTTAGCGACAACAGTAAACTGTTTTTTGTGCTGCGGACCGCTCTCGTCAATTATTTCATATTCAAGCACGGCAGAGCCATCCTTTTCTATAAGTTGTTGAAGCATCGTCTTATAGTCCGAGCCTCCCGAAGACAAGAGCGCATCAAATTCGTCCGAGAACAGATTTATGATTATTGCCTTATATTCATCAGAATTTTTATTCCTGCAATCAAGAAAGATCGCTCCGAGAACAGCCTCCAACGTATCAGCGAGCACCTTTGGTCTGGTTCTGCAATCGTTTTCCTCTCCGCGCCCCAAATGGATGTATTCGCCAAGCGAAAGTACCTTTGCAATTCGGGCAAGTGTTTTTTCGCAAACAAGCTGCTGGCGAAATCTTGTGAGCTTTCCCTCGCCGAAGCTTTTGAAATTATCGTATAAATATTCGGATATGACGATTTCGAGTACCGCATCTCCCAAGAATTCAAGCCTCTCGTTTGATGGCAGGGTAAGCCCCTTGCTTTTGTACTCATTTGAATATGAGGAGTGCGTAAGTGCGTTTTCAAGCAAGGAAAAATCGCCGAATGAATATTTCAATCCGAGGGCAAGCTTATCAAAGCTTTTTCCTATAGCCACTGTTACTTCTCCCCTTTCCATGCGTTACTGCTCTTCGGGTGTACCGTAGAGCTTATCTGCATCTGCAAGTATCTTTTTCTCGTCATAATCGACGGCAAAGCTTGCTATATCGTCGTTGATACCCGTCTGCACAAAGAATATAGCTTGTCTTATTGCATTTTTTATGGCTTTTGCATCGGAAGAGCCATGCGCTTTTATGACAGGCTTGGAAATTCCGAGAATGGGAGCACCACCGTGCTCGGAAGCATCAAATTGCTGTCGGATCTCCTTGATCTTCGTTTTCATGGTAAGCGTTGAAGCCATGGTAACTATATTGGTACGAAGTACGTCTTTGAGCATTCCCATGAGGAATTTGCCCATACCCTCAACAGATTTCAGGAAGATGTTACCCGTAAATCCATCGCAAACAAGAACGTCGCAAACCCCGAAAGGCGCTTCCTTGGACTCTACGTTACCAACGAAATTAAGACCGCTTTCGGATAACATCTGATAAGATTCTATCTGTAGCCCATTGCCCTTGTTATATTCCGTTCCGTTGTTAAGCTGACCGACACGCGGGCGTTCCAAACCGTATATTTTTTCCATATACTTTGCGCCCATGAATGCAAATTGTACTATATTATCAGAGGTAACGGTAAGATTTGCGCCCGAATCCATCAGCAAAACAGGGCAAGAAAGCGGAAGTATAGAAGCTATTGCAGCTCTGTTGATGCCGGGTATTCTCTTCACTATAAGCGTGGCGCCTGTTACAAGTGCGCCTGTATTTCCTGCGCTAACGAATGCATCCACCTCACCTGCCGCAAGCTTTCTTAAGCCAAGGCTGATTGAAGATTCTTTTTTCTCTCGAACGACCGCAAGCGGTCTGTCCTCCATATTTATAACGTCATTTGCATGGTGAATTTTAATTTCACCGATATTGAACTCATTTTTAACAACTACGTCGGAAATGACATTTTCATCACCGATTATCTCGATTTCAGTATCGGGATATTCAGCCGCTGCATCTATAACGCCTTTTATCAATTCAAGCGGTGCGTTATCTCCGCTCATGACGTCAACTAATATCTTCATATATCTTTCGGGGTCAAAGAAATCAGGTCAATAATCTCAAGAGATCTCCTGGAATATGCCTCATTTCTTGCCTTTTTGCCTCCTTTAATCTTTTTATCAAAAGGTGCTATGATACCGAAGTTAGCGTTCATGGGTTGAAAATCAGACGATACGCCGCCAAAGCTTACATAATGCGCGAGAGCTCCGATCTCTGTTTCCCTTGGGAATATCAGAGGCTCATATCCGAGCGCGCGCCTTGTCGCATTTATACCGCAAACGAATCCGGAGGATGTAGATTCAACATACCCCTCGACACCCGTCATTTGCCCTGCAAAGAAAACGTTCGGATATTCTCGCATGCAATAGGTCGCAGTAAGCTTTCCGGGAGAATTTATATAGGTATTTCGATGCATAACTCCGTATCTGAAAAATTCAGCGTTTTCAAGTCCGGGAATCATGCGGAATACGCGCTTTTGCTCTCCAAACGTAAGGTGAGTCTGAAAGCCTACTATATTATACATGCTTCCCTCTTTGTTTTCTCGCCTGAGCTGAACTGTAGCGTATGCATCCTCACCGGTTGCGGGAACCGGAAGCCCTACAGGCTTCATAGGTCCGAATCTAAGCGTATCATAGCCTCTCGATGCCATGACCTCAACGGGCATGCATCCTTCGAATACCTTAAGATCCTCCTGAAGTTCTTTATCAAATGATTTAAGCGGTGCAACCTCTGCATGCAGAAGCGCATCATAAAATTTATCATATTCTTCCCGCGTCATCGGACAATTCAGGTAATCCTCGGGATCTCCTTTTCCGTATCTTGACGCAAAGAACGCCTTATCGGTATCAACCGTGGAAAAATCTATGATAGGAGCTGCGGCATCGAAGAAGTGAAGCTCTCCTCCACCGGTAAGCTCGCCGACCGTTTTTGCCATTGCCAGAGACGTAAGAGGACCCGTGGCAACTACAGTGATACGATCCGTATCTATTGTGTCGATTTCTTCCTCGTGAACCGTAATAAGCTCGTGAGTTTTAATTTTTTTAGTTATATATTCGCTGAATTCGTTTCTATTAACGGCAAGTGCGCTGCCTGCCGGAACCTGAGTTGCATAAGCAGCTTCCATTATGAGAGAGCCCAATCTGCGAAGTTCCTCTTTAAGCAAACCTACCGCATTGTCAAGCTGATTTGAACGGAGCGAATTAGAACATACAAGTTCCGCAAAATTATCGCTGTGATGGGCAGGTGAGCGTTTGAGAGGCTTCATCTCGTAAAGATCAACCCTCACGCCCATTTTAGCCGCTTGCCAGGCAGCTTCCGCACCTGCCAATCCCGCGCCTATCACAATTATACTTTTATCTGACATCAATCTTCATCCATGATTTCTTCGCGCTTGTATTCACAGCCGCGATTTTTACATATAACCGATTTTCTTGTTCTTCTGTAATAAAGCATTTCTCCGCAATCGGGGCATTTCTCCGCAATCGGTTTATCCCAAGTGGAGAAATTACATTCCGGATATGCCTTACAGCTGTAGAACAGTGACTTTTCTCTGGCCTGCCTTGCAACGATCCCCTCGCCGCAGATAGGACATGGGATACCCGTATCTATAACCTTTTGCTTTGTAAATTTACATTTAGGATAGTTTATGCAGGCATAAAACGCACCGAATTTTCCGCTTCTTACAACCATTTCGCCACCGCAAAGCTCGCACCTAAAGCCTGCAAGCTCAAGCTCGCGTGTCTTGGGTTGAACAGGATTTCCGTCCTTATCAACCGCTATAGTGCTGCGGCACGTAGGATAATCGGGGCACGCAAGGAATTTTCCAAACCTACCTGTCTTATAAACCATTTTTTTACCGCATTTCGGACAGTCGTAATCACTAACGGGTGCATCGGGCTTGGTTAGCTGTTTTTCGGTTTTGAGGTTTGCCGCGGCATCAAGCTCCTTTGCGAAGCTCTTATAAAATCCGCCTATGACCTCTTCAACCGTGTTTTTACCGTTTTCTATAGAGTCAAGGTCGTTTTCCATGGCTGCCGTAAACTCATAATCGGCAATTTCGGGGAAATTGTCCTTGATAAAGTCGGTAGTGATCTCTCCGAGCTTAGTGCCTACAAGAACTTTACCATCACGGCGCACGTAATCTCTTGATATTATTATAGAAATGATCGGTGCATACGTAGAGGGCCTTCCTATTCCGTTCTCTTCAAGGAACTTGATAAGAGATGCTTCGGTGTATCTTGCTGGAGGCTCAGTGAAATGCTGCTTTTTCTCAATGCGGGAAGCAACAGGCGAAGACCCCTCGGAAATCTCCGGGAGCTTAGCCATATCAACATGCTCGTTATCCAGGTTATCTTCATCATCGGAATAATCATAAAGATCCATATATCCGTTGAATTTTACGACCTGACCGCCTGCCTTAAACATACAGCCGGAATTATTTATATCTACCGTAAGAGTATCAAGAACCGCAGCCTCCATCTGGCTTGCAATGAACCTTTCCCATATAAGCTTATATAACTTATATTGATCGGATGAAAGCACACCTTTTACGTCCTTAGGCTCAATGGTTACGCTGGACGGTCTTATTGCTTCGTGCGCATCCTGCGCGGTATTTTTGCTCTTATATATACGCGGAGCTTCCGGAAGATGATCAGCTCCAAGATTTTCTTTAATAAACTCGCGTGCACTGCTTATTGCGGTATCGGATATACGTGTGGAATCCGTACGCATATACGTTATCAGACCCTGAATTCCGCCGAGATGCTGACCTATATTCAAGCCGTCGTAAAGCTCCTGGGCGATCTTCATAGTTTTGTGCGACTGAAATCCTAGCTTTTTAGATGCTTCCTGTTGAAGAGTTGAGGTCGTAAACGGCGGTGCGGGAAGCTTTTGCTTTTCCGCATGCTTTACACAAATTACGTTGAATTTCCCTTTTTTTACAGTCTCAACAACCTCATTCGCCTGTGCTTCGGACTCCAATCTGACTCTGCCCTCAGCATTGCCTATATAATGTGCCTGTATAACGTCCTTCCCGACTTGAAGCTGTACATCTACAGTCCAATATTCCTTAGGTATGAATTCGGATATCTCTTTCTCTCGCTCAACAATTATCCTTGTTGCCACAGATTGAACTCTTCCGCCCGAAAGACCGCTTCCTATATGCTTCCATAGAACTTGGCTCAGATTAAATCCAACGAGTCTATCCAATATTCTTCTTGCCTGTTGTGAATTTACAAGATCCATATCAATGGGCTTTGGAGATTTTATCGCACTTTTAACCACGCTTTTGGTTATTTCATTAAACGTTACACGGCAAGCCTTTCCCTCAGGAATACCAAGCTGCGTAGCAATATGCCAAGCTATAGCTTCGCCCTCACGGTCAGGGTCGGTTGCGATAAATACCTTGCTTGCGGATTTTGCTTCTCTTTTAAGCTCCTTTATAACGTCACCTTTACCTCTGATATTTATATAGTGAGGCTCAAAGCCGTTATCAACGTCAATTCCAAGACTGCTTTTCGGCAGGTCTCTTACGTGACCCTTCGAAGCAAGCACCTTATAATTCGAACCAAGATAACCCTTTACCGTATTTGCTTTTGCGGGAGATTCCAAAATAACTAAATTCGCCATACATCAAGCGGCAGCTGCCGCTCCTTTCATTTTAAATTACGCTTTACACGCTCACCGGGAAGCAGTACAACAAACTTTCCAAGCTCAAGTCTCAGTAAAGCCTTCATTACAATATGCATTTTATCCTTTCCGTCGACAAGCTCGCTTATAGCGCAATCACCGTCAACGGGAATTTTCTTGTATATGCGTAAGGTGTCCTTATCAAAATTAAGATTTTCTATAAAATCCGGTGTATCGTTCGCCGTGTCCGGCAACACAACGGCATTTATCTCATCTATACGCTTTATTTGCTTACTCTTTGGATTTGAGGAACGTCTTCTCCTGCCGGAATAATTCGGAAATATATCATCGGATGGACATACACAGCAAACAGCAAAATCAGAAAGCACTTTATCCATAGATACCTCGGGCTTAGGCTTGATCTTACCAAGGAACAGCTTACCAAGATATATGTATTCAAGATCTGCTACAATATCGACAGCCGAGGTTATCAGCTTTGCACCGTTCTTGATAAGAACGTTAGTAACTTCACTGGTAACGTTATCAACGTTGCCGGGTAAAGCGTACAACGCTTTGCCGAATTCTCTGGCAAATTTTGCTGTTATTACAGCACCGCTTCTCATTCTTCCCTCAATGACCACAGTAGTGCACGAAAGCGCTGCTATAAGACGATTTCTTCGTGGGAAATTATGTTTTAAAGGACGGGTTGTCGGTGGATATTCGGTCATAATACATCCACGTTTAACTATTTCTCGTGCAAGTGTTTTATGTTGCTCGGGATAGCAGACGTCAATTCCGCTTCCAAGAAATGCAACGTTTATACCGCCTGCGGACAGAGAACCTGCATGCGAAACACCGTCAATACCTATTGCCATACCGGAAACTATAACGGCACCCGCACATGCGAGATCATAACCTATCACGAAAGCATTTCTTCTGCCATAATCGGTAAGTTTTCTCATTCCTACCATTGAGATGAAGCATTCACTTGCAAAATCCGGAAGTGTGCCGCGATAATAGAGAAGCACGGGAGGCGTGCTGATGCGGCGAAATGCATCCGGATATTTCTCATCGAAATACGTGAGAATACCTACACCCTTTTTCTCGCAAAATTCAAGTATCCGTTCCGCTCTTTGCGTATCTCTGTTCATTACGGCGGCGAAGTCACGCGAGCGTGACCCTATTGCCGTGGCAATATCCGTTTCATCAGCTGAAAATATTTCTTTTGCCGATCCGAATTTTTTGATCAGCTTACCGAAAGTATTAGTTCCCGGTGTAACAGAAAGGGATAGCCATATCCAATAGACAATATCTCTCATAAAAACCAGCCAAATTATTTTTTGCTTTGCTCCCACATAAAAATCGCAGCAGCTACTGCCGCATTCAGCGATTCGGTCTTGACTGATATGGGAATGTATATCCCACCGTCACACGCTGCCGAAATATCAGCGTCAACGCCATGACCCTCGTTACCAATAATCACAGAATCCCACGCTGAGAGGTCGACTTCCAAAAGAGACTTTGCGCTTTTTGAAAGCTCGGCTGAATACACACGCCTGCCATTTGCCTGCATTGCTTTAATGTATTCGATCATGTCCGAAACGCGCGTTATTTTAACGCGAAAAAGACTTCCCATAGCTCCCCTGACAGTTTTGGGATTGTATATATCTGCACAATCGGAGCTGAGGATTATATGCTCCGTACCAAATGCCACAGCGCTTCTGATAGCCGAACCGAGGTTGCCCGGATCTCTGACGGAGCACAGGCAAATAGATCTTCCGCAATTGTTTTGTGAAAACTCTTCCTTATATATTATATCCGTTTGGCGAAAAAAGTCAAGATGTTTTATCACACTTATTACGCCTTGGGGCGAATTTTCGGTAGAAATTTTTTCAAAAACGCTATCTGCAAGCAATAAAACGTTCGCTCGTGAAGCGTTGGTTTTGTTATCCAATGCACGGAGCTTAGGTAATATTTTCTCCGCCTTTGATTCGCATACGAATATTTTTTCTATATTCAAATCAGCTTCTATCGCTTCATAGGTGAGTTTTTCTCCCTCAGCAAGAAAAAGCCCAAGACTGTCTCTTCCTTTTTTATCTTTCAGAGATGCTGCAAGCTTAACGGTTGGATTGTTTCGGCTTGTAATTATTTCCTTCGTGAAATTCATATAACGCTTCCTTTACAAAAATTCCCGGTATGCCGCAAAACGGCATCACCGGGAATAATAAAAATTAAAGTGCTGCCTTAGCCTTTTCGCAAATTGCTGCGAACGCTTCCTTATCGGAAACTGCAATCTCGGAAAGCATCTTACGGTTGAGATCGATGCCTGCGAGCTTAAGTCCGTGCATAAGTGTGGAATAATTCATTCCGCATACCTTAGCCTGAGCAGAAATTCTTGTGATCCAAAGAGAACGGAAATCTCTCTTCTTCTGCTTACGTCCAACGAAAGCATAGTTACCGCTCTTGAGAACGGCCTGCTTAGCCATCTTGAAATGCTTGGATTTTGCGCCCCAGTAACCCTTAGCTGCCTTGAGGATGCTCTTTCTTCTCTTGCGCGTCATAATAGCGCCCTTAATTCTTGCCATTTTATGTCTTCCTCCAAATTTTCTTAGTTCATCTTATCACTTATTGATAAGAGTTCTGTAAGTAGGTGCAAAGGACTCGCTGAGTATAGCGCCCTTGCGAAGACCTCTCTTACGCTTTGCGGTCTTGAGACCGAGGTTGTGACGGTGGTTGTTGTGAGACATCTTTACTTTGCCGCTACCTGTGAGAGAAAATCTCTTGGCAGATGCTTTATGTGTCTTGATCTTTCCCATTTTAATTTCTCCTTTTCTTGGGTGTAACCCCTGTTATAATACAAATTCCAAAGAATCTATAAACTGATTATTTCTTTTCGGGCTTAACGGGTGCAATAACGATTGACATAAATCTACCGTCAAGCACAGGCTTTTTTTCTGCGGCGCCGAACCCATGAAGCGCCTCTTCAAACTTAGCAATTACCTCTCTGCCGAGATCCATGTGAGACATTTCTCTTCCTCTGAAACGTACAACAGCTTTTACCTTGTTGCCCTCGCCAAGGAATTTTTTAGCTTGGTTAACTCTGGTTTCAAGGTCATGCTGTTCGATACGGCATGAAAGCTGAACCTCTTTCACCTTTACGATAACCTGCTTTTTCTTTGCCTCTTTTTCTCTCTTATCACGCTCAAAGCAGAACTTTCCGTAGTCGATTGCACGGCATACGGGAGGTGTTGCGTTGGGAGCGATGAGAACAAGATCAACGCCCATGTTTTCAGCGTAATTCAGAGCATCCGCGATCTTCATAATGCCAACCTGCTCATTTGCAGGACCGAGAACTCTTACCTCAGGATGCTTGATCTCCTCATTGATTGGGAGATTCTTGTCGTCTTTGGTGCTAATAGCCATATACCTCCGAAAAAATAAAAATGCATACAGAAATATCCGTACGCACAAACAGTACCCATACTAAACCGAATGGGATAAAGTATTAACCATACGCACTCCTGTGGTAAGGTGAGAACGGAAATTCTGCTTTATTTTTGATAGCATCTCGCTACGTCCAATATTATACCACCCATATTTCAGTTTGTCAAGTGGTTTTAAAACTTTTTTTCGCATTTTTTGAGTTTTGGCATATTTTTGCCCTTTTTAACGAAATTGTGCTCTTAAAATTGGTTAATATTCCATCTTTACTTTTTCGTTTCAATGTAGTATAATCATATTGCTGAAAAGCGGTACGCGAAGAAGCCTCAATCTTATGAGGCAAGCTCCTCGATCGTTGCCGATACATAGCTCCAAGAGAGCAAAAAGTCTTTTCGTCACAGTGGCGAGGGGGCTTTTATTTTTTATTTCCCAAGACTTTCCCAAAACTTTCCCAAAACTTTTTTCACTTTTTTCGTCAAAGGTATGGATTTTTATTTTTACTTATGATATAATATAATGAATTTGTATTGTCAAAATATTTTATATTAAAAAGGATATGTCATGTCAGGAAATAATAATACGTATGAGGAAGTCACCTTACCTCTTATTCCGCTGCGCGGTATCGTGGCTTTTCCCGGAGTACAATTAAATATTGAAATAGTAAGACCGATATCGCTAAAGGCGTTTACCGCTGCGGCAACCTTGAACGATATGAACGTTTTGCTTGTCACACAAAAGGACGTAACCGTGAATGATCCCACCCCCGAAGATCTTCACAGCGTCGGTGTATATGCAAAAATACGCCACGTAGTTAAAAATACGCAAAACAATCTTTCGGTTGTTTTTGAGGGCGTTGCAAGAGCGAAAGTATCCTCGGTTGACGTGAGAGGAGGTTTTATGAGTGCTACGGCAACTCTCCGCCATGAAAACAGAACGTCAACAG
>CAZTWE010000037.1:0-21471 GCA_964617165.1 uncultured Ruminococcus sp. | reverse complement strand
GGCACGGCCCTGCGGCTACGTGCTACGAGGATATACCTAATGATTTCGGCAGCAGACCGGGGCACGTGCTGACACACGAAAAATGGACGGTGGTGCAGCTTCCGCACGATTATATAGTAAATTCGGAAATAGACCCCGAGGGCAACAACGCTCTCGGCTTCTATAAATACCGCCCCGCATGGTACAGGAAGCATTTCAAGGCTGACGAGTCGTGGGCAGGGGGACGCATTGAGATAGAATTTCTCGGTGTGGCAACGGAGTGCGATATATATTTCAACGGTGTTTATATGAAGAGCGGCAGAACTGCGTATACGCCTATCGTTGTCGATATAACCGATTTTATAAAATACGGTGGCAAGGATAACGTTATAGCCGTACACGTTACACAAAATACCATTGAAAATTGGTGGTATAACGGCGGCGGTATAACTCACAAGGTATATCTTTCGGTAAAGAGAGACGTCGGTGCGGAAAGAGACGGTGTGTTTATTGCACCGAAAAAGCTTTCCGGTGGTGATTGGGAGATACCAATAGAGGTCGAGGTATACAATGACAGATATGAATCCGTCACGGCAAGCGTTATTACAGAGATAGAGTCTCCCTTGGGCGGTGAAGCAGCATCCTCGGGCGGCAGCATTACGGTGCCTGCTCGCAGCACGGGAAAGCTTACCTATAAGATCGATTGCTATAAGGATCCTCTGCTTTGGGATATCGACAGCCCACAGCTCTATACGGCACGCACCCGTGTATCTGTTGACGGTGAGCTTTGCGACGAGGTGGAAAACAAATTCGGCTTCAGAACAATAGAGTTCAAGCCCGATAGCGGCTTTTATCTCAACGGCAGACACGTGCTTATAAACGGAGTCTGTGGTCATGAGGATTTCGCCCTCACGGGAAAGGCTGTTGCGGATAACGTTATGCGCCACAAGGTGCGCCTTTTCAAAGAGATGGGAGCGAATGCATACCGCTGCGCTCACTCAATGCAGGATGAGGCTCTCATGGATGCATTCGATACCTACGGCATGCTCGTAATGGCGGAGACAAGGCATTTCAGCTCCACGCCCGAGCATATAGCCGAGCTTCGCGCACTTGTCAGGCGTGACAGAAACCGCCCCTCGGTAATAATGTGGAGCATCGGAAACGAGGAGCATTATTTCATCACAGACGAGGGCAGGAGAATAGCCGAAAATATGACCTTTGAGGTCAAAAGACTCGACACGACCCGCCCCATAATGACAGCGAACGATAAAGCACCGGAGCAGTGCACGGTTTATAATGCATCCGACATAGTAGCCGTGAATTACAACCCTCAGCTTTACGATTATCTTCATGAAAAGTTCCCCGAAAAGCCGTTTTTGGTGTCCGAATGTTCGGCATGTGGAGGAACACGCGGCTGGTATTTCGGTGACAGCCCCGAGCGCGGCTACAGAGCAATTTACGATAAGGACGTAAACAACTGGTTCCAAAGCCATGAGAACGTATACAAGGTATTCCGTGACAGACCGTGGATAATGGGCTCCTTCGTTTGGTCGGCTATGGAATATCTCGGAGAGGCGTTATGGCCGAGGATCTGTTCAATATCGGGTAAGATAGATCTGTATTTACAAAAAAAGGACTCCTTCTATCAGCTGAAAAGCTTCTTTACGAGGGAGCCTATGGTACATATTTTACCGCATTGGAATATGGACGGTGCAGGTGAAGTTAAGGTATTCGTTTACGACAACTGCCGCTCGGTTGAGCTATTCCTTAACGGAAAGAGCCTCGGACGGCAGACCTCGGAGCAGTACGTTCACCATGAGTGGACGGTGCCCTTTGAGGCAGGTAAGCTTTCCGCGTGCGGTTACGATGAGTCTGGCAGGGTAATAGCCGAGTCGTACCGCGAAACAACGGGTGCTCCCGTGGCACTCAGGCTTTGCGCCGAGAATGCTTGCGACGTGTGCGCTAACGGTGAGGATCTTGCACTCTTTACCTGCTATGCGGTGGATAGCGAGGGCAGAGAGGTGCCCGATGCCGAGTGCAACGTTTCATTTATGACCGATACGGGTGTCAAAATAATAGGAACAGGCTCGGACAATACCGACCATACGCCCCCCTCCTCGCCCGACAGAAAAATGGTGCGCGGCAGAGTGCTTTGCGCTGTACTTCCGCTGGCACCGGGCAAGCTCAACCTCTATGCAAGAGCACCGGGACTTTCGCCTGCCATGATAGAAATAGATATACCGAAAGATAAAGCTCCCGTGCCGGGCAGGGTTTATCCGAAATATGAAATAAGAGGATAACCCCGCCAGGGTGCTTGATGGCATTAATAAATCGGTTTGTAGCCGAAATGTAATCTCTTTTTCTGTTGGCTGAATGAAATCGTTGCACGGCAACGATAAAATCTTCGCTTTGCTCAGATGAAATCAAATCCGTCTAACTTAAAACCCTGCGAAGACGGATTTAACTGCGTGATACTCCGCGAAGAGTATCACGCTATTCAATCACCGACGACTCTCTGAGCTTGAGCTCGGCATCTATGACGATATTTTTGCTGCATGGCTTTGACAAAATTTCGTTTATCACCATATCTGCAGCCAATGCTGCGCACTCTCTGTGCTTTACGTCAATAGAGGTAAGTGACGGAATCGTATATTCCGCCTCCGCATTGTTATCGTATCCGATAACGGCAACGTCTCCCGGGACCTTTAATCCAAAATCCGCAAGGCAGCGAATAGCTCCTATAGCTATGTTGTCGTATCCGCACATCAAAAGTCTTGGAACGTTTCCCGACTCTATGAGCCGCTTCATGCCGAGATATCCGCACTCTTCGAAACGTGCTTCGTTGACGACTACGTATTTTTCATCAAAGCCGCCGTATATCTTATCCATAGCATCAAGGAAGCATTGCAGCTTCCTTTTTGTTTTCAGCTCCGAAATAAATCCGAGCGTTTGAACACCGTGAGCCTTTGCGTACCTGACGGCTTCCTCCACAGCGCTTTCGATATTCACGTTAACGCTTGAGGCGTTGGTAAGATCTCCCGCAGTACCAAGAACGACAGAGGGAATAACGGTTTGATCACCGCACGGCTCGTACTGACCTATTATGATTATGCCGTCAACGTCGGTGTATTTGGAATAGTAATCGTAGATCTTATTGCTTTCATCGGGCAGAAAGCCCGAGGCGGCAACCGTCATCGAGCAGCCCCGCTCGTCAAGAGCTGCTTGAAGCTCCGCAAGCAGAGGGCCGTAGTTACGGCTTTGAAATTCGGGAACGACCGCTGCGATGACAAGCCTCGGATATTTTACGTTGTAGAATTTTTTGAATACTCCGTGCTCCTTTGCAATGGAAAATATCCGACTTCGCGTTTCCTCATTCACCTCTCGGCTTCCCGAAAACGCCTTTGACGCCGTTGACACGGATACGTTGGCAAGCTTAGCCAGCTTCGAAAGAGTTATCATAACGTCTCACCTCGAACAAACTTCACTTAAAATATTATCACACACGCGCGCCAAAAGCAAGCACGTTTTATCAAATAAAATTATTTCGAAAAATTTTCGTTAGCGTAAGGGTTGATATTTTTAAAAAGAGTGTTACAATTTATACGGAGGGTTTTATATATGAGTACGGAAATAAATGCACCTCGCCCCGACGCATACAAAAAAAGCCGATTCTTTTACGTTTTTGAGGCGGCGGTAGAATATTTTCTCGCAACCTTTGTTGCGGGTACTTATCTTGCAAAAATGACGACCTCGATAGGAATGTCCGACAGCCTGACGGGAATTATTTCAGCTTTCGTCTCTCTCGGCTTCGGATTTCAGATATTCGCGCTTCTCTTAGCGCAGAGAAAGCCTATCAAGCCGTTTATCATAGTGATGAATCTTGTAACGCAGCTCGCCTTTTCATTCCTTTACGTCATACCAATTCTGAATATCGGGAAAACGGTTAAAACTGTTATTTTTATTTGCCTTTTCCTCGCTGCCGAGATAATTAAAAACGTCATTTACTCTCCGAAAATGGCATGGGAAATGGGTATAATTGATGACAGCAAGCGCGGCTCGTTTACCGCAAAGAAGGAAATGTTCTCTCTTCTTTCGGGCATTGTCGTTTCGGTTACGATGGGAAATCTTATAGACCGCTTCGAGGAGGCGGGCAACCAAAGGGGCGTGTTCATTCTCGGTGGAATAACGATGCTTTCTCTCACGCTCATACATACCACTCTTTTGCTTCTCATAAAGGAAAAGCCCGAAAAGGTAATTAAAGAGCCTCTCCTTCGCCAAATAAAAAATTCCGTAACCGATAAAAGGCTCCTCGTTCTTATCCCCCTGTTTGTGTTCTGGAATATTGCGACCTACTCAACAACCCCCTTTTACGGTACGTATCAGCTGAACGACCTCGGAATGAGTATGACCCTTGTTACCGTTATTACAGCTATCGGCTCTGTTGTCCGCGCAGCGGTTTCAACGCCTATCGGAAAAATCGCGGATAAGTATTCCTTTATCAAATCCTTAAATATATGCTTTGCGATAACTCTTGTTGCTCACGCTGCCAATATGTTTGCAGGCGTTGCATTTTACACGGTCTATGCTATTCTTCATGCGGCATCTATGGCAGGGATAAACAGCGGCATCGTAAATCTTGTGTACGACTTTGTACCGAGAGAAAACCGAACGAGTGCTCTCGCCATTAAAAACACCGTGGTCGGATTTGCAGGCTTCTTTACCACGCTTGCCGTAAGTCCTCTCGTTGAGTACGTTCAGAAATGCGGGAATAAATTTCTCTTCTTTGAGAATATATACGCTCAGCAGATACTGTCTGCGTTTTCAGTCGTTATGATAATAATCTGTATTATCTATCTTAACCTGGTCGTTAAACCGGCAAAACCGACACCTGATTTGTAAATAAATCTTTACCAAAGGGGGGTAAATAACATGTCAATTATAAAAGTTAACACAGCAAAAGCAGTTAAGCAAATGAAGCCGATGCACGGAGGCGGTCAACCTCCCGTTACATCAAATTCCTCCGACGCATATTTCCATTATCTCACCGAAGCCGGAATTCCGTATTCAAGGCTTCATGATGTGGGCGGTGCGTTCGGCTGCGGAAAATACGTTGATATCCCTAATATTTTCCGTAACTTCGATGCCGACGAGAATGACCCCGAAAGCTATGACTTCACCTTTACAGACCGCTTGCTGGAGCAGCTCGACAGAGCCAATGTTGAGCCGTACTACCGTCTTGGAGTTACTATAGAAAATGCCGCAGAAGTAAAGTCCTATTGGGTAAGCTGTCCTACCGATATAGAGAAGTGGGCAAGAGTATGCGAGCATATAGTACGTCACTACACCAAGGGTTGGGCAAACGGATATAACTACAAAATGGATTATTGGGAGATATGGGGCGAGCCTGACGGGCCTCCTTATCTTTGGACTGATACCCCCGAGAAATACTATGAGCTTTACACAGCAACAGCAAAGCATCTCAAGGAAAAACACCCCGGGATCAAGGTTGGCGGTTACGGTGCGGTAGGATTTTACGGCTGCTACAAAAAAGAAGAGGAACGCACGGAAGGGGAAAATTACCGCATAAGCTTCTTCAGAAACTTCATGAAATATATAAAGGAGCACGGCGCTCCCATTGATTTCTTCTCATGGCACAGCTATGCTGATACCAACGCAACCGTAGGATATGATAAGTGGCTTCACGAGGAGCTTGCATCGCTCGGATATCCCGATCTTGAAACGCATCTTAACGAGTGGGATCCTTATGCTGGCGAGCTTGCAACGGGGCATCATTCCGCCGAGATCGCCGCTATGATGATCGCTATGCAGCACGGCAATCCCTCGGTTTGCTGTATATATGATATGAGAAACGCAAATGCACCCTACTGCCCACTCTTCAATCCCATAACAAAAAAGCCCATTCACGGATATTATTCTATGGTAGCGTTTAATGCACTGTACCGCCTTGGCACTCAGGTAGAAACCGAGGTTGATACCAAAGGTCTATATGCACTTGCCGCCTATAACGGAAAGAGGGGAGCTATTCTTGTATCCAATCTTTCGGGAAAGGCAGCAGAGCTTAATATCGAGGGCATTGATTTAAGCGAGGCGAGATGGTCGGTCATAGACAACGAAAGACTTCTTTCGTGGTCTCCCGCAGTTCAAAAAATGCAGCCGAACGAGGTTCTCCTGATTGAATGGTGACGGTATAGCCGAAGAGAGCTGAACTCATGAGGCTTGGAAATGTAGATTTTCCCATCTTCTTCGCTGATTTTTTCTTAAATATCGTATCAGCGAAGAAGATGATAAAATGAATAACTGTCTTACCGGGACAGCAAAAAGCGGCAGCCATTTACCACAAAGGGTATAGAGCTGTCGCTTTATTTTTATAGCACTATTTATCATTTTTCGGTGCACTGTAGCGTCCGCTGCTCTTTGCCTGCGAGATTATTCTCTCGCGCAGGGCGGCCGTGTTGTAGCGCACGGAAATTCGGTAGCCCCAGTTACCGTAGGGTACGGAGGGGGTGTTCATTCTGCCCTCGGCATTGGTCTGCTCAAGATAATCCTGTATCGGTATGATAACGAGATTTCCTATGCTCTCCATAGCAAGGCGTATCAGTGCATGAGTCTTGCTCTCACCGCGGCTCGGTTTACATTCGCGCATAAAGTTAGCACGGGTGGCACCTGAAAGCTCTTTTGCCCACGAGCGTGTGCAGTCTGAGTCATGCGAGGCTGTGTAGACAACGCAGTTCTTCGAGGTATAGGTACGCGGCAGATACTCGCTGTCCTTATCAAAAAAAGCAAATTGTAAAAGCTTCATTCCGGGGAAGCCCGTTTTAGCGAGCAGCTCGCGCACGTCATCGGTGATGAAGCCGAGATCCTCAGCTATTATCTTCACCTTGGGATAAACCTCCTTTATCCTTTCGAAAAGGGCAAGGCCGGGTGCCTCTACCCACTTGCCGCGCCTTGCGTTTTCATCACCGTAGGGTATAGAATAGAAGCTTGCAAAGCCGCGGAAATGGTCTATTCTCAGAATATCGTAAAGCTTAAAGGCTCTGCCAACGCGCAGAAGCCACCAGCCGAAGCCATCGGCACTCATTCTTTCCCAATTGTATATGGGGTTTCCCCAAAGCTGACCGTCCTCGGAATAGGCGTCGGGCGGGCAGCCCGCAACCGTTATCGGTGCGTAATTCTCGTCAAGTAAAAAGTTCTCGGGTGATGCCCATACGTCCATGCTGTCATGCGCAACGTAGATAGGCATGTCACCTATTACGGTTATGCCTTTTTTATGCGCGTAACTCAGCACGTCACGCCACTGACAGTCAAATTCATACTGTACCCAGCTCCAAAAATCCATTTCGTCGGCAAACTCGTCCTTGTGCTTCAATGCGCAGGCATGATTTTTATGCGCCTCTTCCCAATCAGTCCACGGCTTGTAGGCGTAGCGTACCTTCAGTGCCATGAAGAGCGAATAATCCTCAAGCCAATTCCTTTCTCGCCTGAGGAACGCACGGTATGCACTGTCACGCTTAAATCTTGAATGAGCAAGGCGCAGTACGGTGTAGCGGATTGAAAAAAGCCTGCCGTAGTCTATGCGCTTCGAGCCGTCACGGCAGGCGGCAAGCTCTTCTTTTGTCAGAAGCTTCTTTTCCCTGAGGATGTCGAGGTCTATAAAATAAGGGTTTCCCGATGCCGAGGCAGGGGATTGGTAGGGGCTGTCACCGTAAGAGGTGGGGTTGAGGGGCAGGACCTGCCAGCACCTCTGCCCTGTTTCCGAGAGAAAATCTATAAATTTGTACGCCTCCTTGCCGAAGCTGCCTATGCCGTAGGGTGAGGGGAGTGCGCTTATCGGCATAAGTATGCCGCACCCGTGCGAAAATCCGAAATTCTTTTTGTAGCTCATCAGCCTTTATCCTCCGTTTCAACGTCTATGCAAAATACAGAGCCGAAGCCGTCCTTTATTTTCATAACAAAATCAAATTCGCTCTTTATCGGATCGTCAAATTCCATGCCGCAAAGGTGGCGTGATGCGCTTGCGGTATGATTGTCGGTGCCTGCAAAGGGGATCAGCTGATAGCTTCTTGCATAGTGCTCCGCCAGTGAATTTTCAAGCGCCGTGCGTTTGGCGTTATTTACCTCAACCCCATGCACGTGTCGGGGGTAAAGCCTTATATGGTCGATGTACGATGCCTCTCTGTACGGATGCGCCTGAATTATCAGCGCACCCTCGCGTGCCATGAGAGTCAGCTCGTCGGTCTTTTTCATCTGCATTATTTCGGGATGCGAGAGGTACCAGTCCTTGTCAAGCCCGTAGATGAGAAAATCCGTGCCGCCGTAAGAAAGCTCCGCGCCGAAAAATACCTTTATCCCTATCTCTTCTCCAAGGGTCAGCGCCTCTTCATAATCGGAAAAATAGAAGTCCAGCATTTCCTCGTAGGGTGCCGATTTGTCGTAGTTTATGTTCCCGTCAAGAAAATGATTTGTAATGAAAACACCGTCGTATCCGAGTGACTTGTAATATTCAAGATTTGCCCTGACGCTTCCCGAAGCGCATTTGCTGACAGGACAGGTGTGTAAATGTGTTTCGTATCTGTATGCCATTGTTCCTTACTCCGTTACGATTTCAATGCTGTGCGTTCCGCATAGCTCTTTTGATATGAATGGCTCGCTTGCCGCACCGTCAAGCGTGAAGCTCTTTATTGCTCCGCCGCCGCCCGAGAGCCGTATATTCAGCACGCACTCTCTGTAATGCAGGTTTGTCAGCTCCGCTCTCCTGATAAGAGAGGTGCGCGCAGGGGCAAATCGGATACCATCCGTGTCAAATTCCATACCCATAATATCATTGTATACACCGCGCAGGTATGCCGTGGCGCTCCACGTCTGATACGGCTCGGAGCGCCAATCGCGCAGTCCGTTTCCTTTCCATTCCTGCACGCCGCCGTACATCTCGCCCGTTATCGGGTGGTATATCTCAGCGAATTGATAATAGCGCAGTGCGTTTTCGGTCTGCAACCTGAACTCGCGTTCGAAAAGATCATCTCTGCCGCATCTTTTTGCCGCATCTGCGAAAAAGCCCTGTATATGCGGCCACACCGTGCCGCAGTGCCTGCCGAAGCTCATACCATCCTCCGAGGAATATCTCTCAAAGCCGGGATATACGCAGGCGATGCCGCGCTCGGTCGTGCGGTGGTTCTCAAATATACTCTTGCACTGCCGCCCGTCCGCTATGCCGAAGAGGGCGGCAAAGCTGATACCTATGCCTTCCTGCCGGTCGCAGCCTCCGAATTTATCGTGAATGTAGGTATAGCTGCCAAGCTTCTCGGACCAGAATATCTCGTTTATCTTAGCACGGAGTGCGAGGTATCTTTCCTCATAGCATCGGGGTACCGAAAGCTCGTCTGCCATGAGATCAAGTATTCTGTAGACCTCGCAATACAGGCAGTTAGTCGAGAGCACGTGCATTGAGATGCCTACTCCCGTTTCAGCGCACAGCTTGGGAAATTCGGTAGCAAAAGCGATTATACCGCTCTCACCGTGAGCAGCGTAAACGTCGGGATATGCGGCAACACCGTCACCGTAGCAGGCAGGGCCGCGGAAGAGCCCGACGTCCTCAGAAAACTCCTCAAGCTCGCATTTTTTTATAGTGTTTTTCGTGGCTGTGTAGGCAACCGACAGCAGCTCACGGTCTGCCGTGTAAAGATAATAGTACCATGCGCCGATGGCAAAAATTATCCTGTCCCAATACTCACCTTTTATTGAAACGTAATCACCGCTGCCGTCAAGGACGGAAAGGAGCGTGTTCCTTGCAACCTCGGGGTATATAAGACCGCCGCCGTTCCAGGTGTTTATAGCCGCATCGCGCGTCCACGGCTTCACGTAGCCGAGACCTGCTATGAATACGGGCATCGGCTCTGTCAGTAGCCCGTCACGAAAGGGGAGAATATTTGCTCCGACGGTTGCTATGGCAAGGCGGTAGGCATCGTTGATGCTCTTGTTGTCCGATATGAAATAAGGAACTGTTTTCATAAGCTACTCCTCACATTTTGGATGGTCTGTATCTGTAAGTATACCACGCGCGAGCACCGTTTTCAACCTTATTTGCAAAAAATCTCGCCAAATGTAAAAAAATGTATTGAAAAATGAAATACCGTATGGTATTATATAATTAAACATATTATTTTAGATGCCGCCCTCAGCAGCAGAGGCACAATTTTTTGCGGGATTTCTACAAACAAGCCCGTCTTTTGCACGAAAAAACGGCGCCTCTGCCGCTTGCCGCACAAATTTTTTTGTGTTACAATATACGTGTCCGAGGATAGAAGCGGCACAGTCCTCATCACACCAAACGCAAAAATAAAAAATAAATACATCACGGGAGAAATCAGTATGGGAATTTTCGGCTTATTCAATTCAAAACCGCAGGTGATCAAGTTTGATCAGAACCTCTGCAATGCAACTGTCAACGACAATGACGTTCTTTTCGTCAGAGTAAATTCGATAGTAGAGAAAAAGGATGCTATCGTTGAGGTTCCTCTGACGCACGTTGCGCTTCTTATCAAGGGCGGCGGAGATTGTCGCTTCCTCAACAGCGGCAGCTACAACGTTTTTGATGCAAAATCCGAGGTAAACGACTGGAAGAAGGGGCTTTCGGTTGAGGTCGTTTACATGCCTAAGGAAACGGATATAGTTATCTGCTGGGGTACGCCCGATAGATTTACATACCGTGATCCTTACAGCTTCAAGGTCGTAAAGGTCGGTGCTAACGGTGAGTTCGGTATCAATATTACCAATCCCGAGCAGTTCTTCAAAAAGCTCGTCGGTGCACGTAAGGAATTCAGCCGTGCGGACTTTGAGGAAAGAGTTCTCAACATAGTAGTAAACGAGTTCTGCGATGCCTTCTGCGCTGTAGCTATCGAGAAAAATCTTACGTACGAGCAGTTCACCTCCGACAAGAAGTTCATAGCTTCTCTTATCGCAAAGATCCTCAACAGAAAGTTTGACGAGGATTGGGGTATTGAGCTTTCCAACTTCGTCATCAAAAGCATCAACCTTGCCGAGGGCAACGAGGAGATGCTTGAGAGCTATATCGAGAGCAACATCGAGGAGATGAAGAAGAGACTGCGCGAGATCGAGAACCGTAACGAGCAGGAGCGTCTTGACGACAAGCAGTGGGAAAGAGAAAAGTATCTTCGCGAGCTTGATATGCGTGATAAGAACGCTCAGTACGATACCATAAAGGCAACCGCGGGAGCAGCGGCAGCACCTCGTGGCAAGTTCTGCTCAGGCTGCGGTGCGGCAATGGAAAACGGAGCTCAGTTCTGCACAAACTGCGGCAAGCGCGCTGCTGATGCGGACGTAATATGCTCCAAGTGCGGTACCTCCAACAAGGGCAGTGCCGCTTACTGCTCAAAGTGCGGAAACAAGCTTTGATGCGGCAACTCTTTGAAAGGAACGGACGTGTACTATGAGATGTAAAAATTGCGGTGGCTCTAATTTCGTAAAGAGTGCTGACGGAACAATGAAATGCAGGCTTTGCAAAACCCCTGCTGAGGAGGGCGCGTCATACGCCTCTGCGCCTGCCGCCCCCGCGTCAGGTGCGGCTTCGGGCGGCGGCTCGGGTGTTAACGTATTCGATAAGAATATCGGAGGCATACTTGAGCTTACGTGCAGATCCTATCGCGGTGTTTCCGCAGGCTCGGGTCTGCTTATAGACAGAGAGGGATATGCAATCACCAACACGCACGTTGTTACGGATGATGCCGTACCGTGCAGCGATATAACCGTTAAGATAGCAGGGCAGACGGTGAAGGCAAAGATTATCGCCCTCGGTGACGACAAGGGCGGTCACGGCTCGGGAGTCGATCTTGCTCTCATCAAGCTTGCCTCCGTTCCTTACAACGCAACGCCTATCGTTATAGGAAACTTTGACGATGTAAAGATAGGCGAGCAGGTCTACGTTATAGGTAATTCACTCGGTGACGGTACGTGTATCACAAGCGGTATCGTAAGCGATAAGAGACGCCAGCTTTCGGGTCATACTCTCATGATGACCGACTGCGCTATCAACGGCGGTAACTCGGGAGGACCTATCTTCAATGCTTCGGGAATTGCTATCGGCGTTATAGTTTCAAGCCGTATCAACCGTGACGGAAGCGCGACCGAGGGAATGAATTATGCAATTCCCGCAGACATAGTTCTTGATTTCATCAGAAGAGCAAAACGTTAATTACATCAATTAAAAGGAAAATCGATTATGAGTTTAACAGGTTCGATAAATTGCTTGCATTGCGGAGCTGTGCTCAACGTCGTGCGTGATTCGGTCAAGGTTCAGTGCCGATACTGTAAGCGTATATACGAGAACGTAAACAAGAATATTACCTACGAGCTTACCGAAATAAGCAACAGGCGTCAGCTCAGAGAGTTCATACAGGCTGAGGAGCTTTGCGCTCTGCACAAACCGAGAATGCCTCAGTGCGGTGAGCTTTATTGGCAGTCGCTTTTGACGGAGTTCGGAATAGTTTACGTAAACGACAGCGTAAAGCAGATACCCGTGCCGACCTTTTTCCATCATTCCTACGAAAAGGGGCACGAGCTTCGCGATAGCGAGAATTACCGCCTGGCGTTGCAGTATGCGGCAACTACCGACGATAAGGATTTCTACAAAACGCAGGTAGAGGAGCTTGACGCTATACTTAAAAGGCATTTCGAGCTCATGGCAAAGGAGCCTGCATACAATATTTTTATTTCCTTTAAGTCCTCCTACACCGAGGAGACCGTTGACGGAAGAGAAATACTTCTTGAGACCCCCGACAGTAAAACGGGTAAGGAGATATACGATTACTTTACCAAGCGTAAATTCAACGTATTCTTCTCTCCCGAGTCCATCGGTAAGGACAAGAATTTAAAGGGTATGGATTACGAGCCGAGAATTCTCAAGGCCTTGCAGACCTCTCAGGCTATGGTGCTTCTTGCCAGCAAGACCGAATACCTTTCAAGCGAATGGGTAGCAAACGAGTGGAAGCGTTACATGTACTTCATAGAGAAAGGCAAAAAGCTTGCCAAGTCTCTTATCATCGTGTACTTTGACAGACCTCCGAAGCTTCCCCCCGCGCTCGGCGCAAAGATAGAGCATACCATGATAAACGCTCACTCCATGAATTTCAAGGAGGAGCTTTCGCGCGCTCTTGATTTCGTTAAGCCCGGAAACAAAAAGGCGGTTCAGATAAAGAGAGATATCAAGACCGATTTTGAGGACGAATCGCTTGATTACGCAGGCTCGGGTGAGCGTGTCGATCTCGGTGCATCGCGTAAGATAAACCATATATCCGCATCCGAGGCGCGTGAGATGCAGAATGCAAATCTGTATCTGCTCAACGGCAACTTCAACGTTGCATACGGAAGCTTCAAGAAAATCGCGGCAAACAACCCCTCAAACGGTAAGGCTTATTGGGGCATGTTCCTCTCGCGCGTAAAAATAAAGCTGCCCGAAAAGTATACGGCGGGTAAGCTCAAGGGAGCCTCTCCCACGGAGATATCGCACCCTGAGGATCTTCTCTTCAATCTGAAGAACGTCGGCTCGGAGGCATACACTCTGCTTGAGCAGGCGATAAACAATCCCACCGATGAGGAATTTTCGGATAATCTTATTTCCGTTCTCATGTATCAGATAGCGAAATCGGAGAATAAGTCTCAGATATCGAAGATATTCGAGCTGCTCGCAAAGTATATACCCAATAAGAGCATAAAAAATCTTCTCGATATAATGAAAGGTCACTGCATTGCGGCAACCAGGGCAGGTGACGTCAAGTACGCGCGCGAGCTGTACGAGGTTTCGAAAGAGAAGCTCTTCATTCCCGAAAACGATGCTTTCAACAAGGCATATCTACGCGATTTTGCCACCGCGCTTTACCATTCGGGCGAATACTCGCTTGCGGTAGAATATTATAACACGTATCTTAAAGCAAGCCATGAGGCAGGCATTTATTGGAACCTTCTCGGCTGTCGGCTCGGCGGCTCTCCCATGAGGTCGTTCAAGCTTCGCACCAAGGCGGATGACGATGCTTCGAAAAAGGAGCCTAAGGAGCTTGATCTTGATGAGATAATCGAGAGAATAATAGTGTGCTCGGGCTGCAATTTCGAGAGTACCGCTATGAAGGACCTTATGCGCCTGCTCTCGTATCAGATACAGAACAACTATAAAAATCATAAGCCCTTTGTTGAGTGCATTGCAAACGGTATACTCAACGTAAAGGGCGAGCTTGCCTATATAGATTTCCTCAAAAAGATAGCAATGGTTATGATCTTCGAGCGCCGCTTTGCCGATGCCAAGCTGTATTACACGCAGATTGATAAGGTAATAGAGGAGAGCGATACACTGAAGGACGTGCTTGACGGTGTCGCTATCGACGAGCTTCGCTCGCATATCCGTTGGGGACTTCTTAAATGCCGCTTGAAGGCGATTGACGATTACGAGGTCTGCCGCAACAAGAAACGCCTTGAGAGCTACGTTGAGTACCGCGAGGCGCTTAACTGTGCAACAGATGCTCAGTATAAGTATTTCTCCTCGGTTTACGGTGCTCACCAGAACCGCAGGGAGGATCAGATGCGCAAGTTCGCCTGCTCGCCTCAGCTGAGACGCTTTGGCAGCGGCAAGGAGCTGATGCCTCAGTTCGGACTTGTGGAAAGCTTCTACAACCCCAACATGCTCAAAACCAGAGATGCAAAGGGCAAGAATTCCGCAAAGCTAGCGACCAAGGTGCTTGCCGCGCTGCTTATTCTCAGTGTTATCGCTTCGGGCATATATCTCGGCTTCGTCAAGACCTGTACCGTAAGCTTCGATACGGGCGGTGAGCTTGATATCCCCGATACCGTGACGAATTATTTCAGGCGCATAGAAGAGCCGGAGTCGATGAAGAAGTCCGGATATACCTTCCGCGGCTGGTATACCGAGCGCGGTCAGAAATGGGATTTTGCATCAACCGTTACTTTCGGAGATACCGTGCTTCATCCCGAATGGGAATGGGGTACTGAGGGCATAGTTTACGAGGCACTTTCAGACGGTGTGCACGTTACTGGCTATAACGGTTACGACAGAGTAGTGAACATCCCCGCAACGTATAACGGCTCCGAGGTCGTAACGATCGACAGCAGAGCCTTTGAGGATAACGATATGATTACCAAGGTGGTCATATCATCGGGCATAACCTCACTCGGTAGTAATGCGTTCGCATCCTGCGATAATCTGACTAAGATTTACATTCCAACAACAGTGACCTACTGTCAGTCAGACACCTTCTACGGCTGTAGCAATGCAAGATTTTACTCTCAGGTAAACGGCAGCGAGACTTCCTCGGCTATCTCGGGCGTGCTTGATCAGAACCGCACGGTTTACGTTGCCGGTATTACGGAGGACGGCTTCGTATACCGCGGCAATTACACGCTTGATGAGGATGCAGCGCTGAACTTTGATTTTACCATGAAGCTCAGATCCTACGACGTAGTTGCTTATATCGGCGGCGGCTATGCTGCCGTTGTTCCTAGCAGCATCGAAAAAGTACAGGTGAAAGCTATCGGCGGTTATGCGTTCTATGCGGATGGGGAGCTTGTAAAGCTGACTATCCCCGCCTCCATTGAAAGCGTAACGTCAACCGCCCTCCTCGGCTGCGAAAAGCTTCTCTCGCTCATAAACCTCAGTGAGAGCGTAGGCGCGTCAAGCGCTGCGTTCAGCGGCATGTCCTTGACCGAGCTTTACGACATAAGCGGAGTTATAGAGACTGTGTGCTCGGGGGTAGGTACGGTACATCCCGAGGCTGATTTTGTGAGCCGCGTCAGCGTGCTTCACGGCGGATACGTATTCGTAACTCCCACCGAGACCGAGGCTGATGCCGAGGGTGAGGAGAGCGTCGAGCAGCAGCGTCCTGAGCTTGTATATTACATCGGATACGGAAAAAATGCAATTCTCCCCTCGGACTACCACTCCGAGAGCTACAAGATAGCAAAGAATGCATTCAGCGGCGTATCGAACGTTACTAAGGTCATCATCGGAAACGGTGTTTATGAGATAGGCGACTATGCATTCTCCGACTGTAAGGACCTTGAGATAGTAATTATCCCGAGGGAAGTTGTAACGGTTGGCTACGATGCGTTCGCAAACAATGCCGATATCACGGTGTATATCGAGCATGAGAGCGCACCCGAGACCTATAACGAAAACTGGAACTTCTCCGGTGCCGACGCTGTGTTCGGCTGCACGTCTGAGTACGGCTGCACCGATAGCGGCGTTGAATGGCTGATGAAGGCTGACGATACCGTGATAATTCTCGGATATCTCGGCAAGCCCGATGATATAAAGACCAAAACCGTCAAGCCGAGCGGAGTATATCTTAACCCCGAGACAAATACGTACGAATACACCTTCGATACCTACGAGCTTACGATACCCGAAACCATCGAGGGCGGTACGGTAACGGCAATAGCAAGGGGCGTGTTCCGTGACAGATATCTTCTGCAAAAGCTCACTCTGCCAAAAACAGTGACGGAGCTTCCCACAGGAGTATTCAGCGGATGCGTTTCGCTTGAGTCTATCACACTCTCCCTTGAGGGTATGACGGAATACGAAGAAATCGTTGTTGAAATTCCCACCGAGCCCGACACTGAGGGTGACGGAGCAGCGGATGATACGGCAGGCACTGACGGTGCGGCGGATGCTCCCGCGGACGGTGGTGCTACAGGCACCGAGGGGACAGACGATACAGAAAGTACAGACGGTACGGATACCGAAGCAGCTCCCGAGGGTGACGGTGCAGAGGATGCAGCTCCCGACGGTAGCGATACGGAGTCCGTTCCCAATACCGAGGTGGTTACCGTTGTTAAAAATCAGTATCCGCTGGGTGCTTTGTTCGGTGACGTTTATATATCCTACCGCGCCGTAGTTGAGGGCTACTCTACCTATTATATAGATACAGTGGGAGTTGAGCAGAAGTGCACGGTTGACGGTGCAGAGCTGACAAAGACCTACTATATCCCGAAAAATCTTAAAACGGTTACGGTGCTCGGTAAAGACGTTCCCGCTTATGCGTTGGCAAGCTGCTCATCCCTCACTGCGATAACACTCGCAGACGGAGTTGAGAATATAGGCAACAGTGCCTTTGCAAATTGCACGGGCGTCACAGAGATCACTATACCTGACACGGTCCTGGCTGTGGGCAATTATTCATTCTTCGGATGTACGCTTATTACGTCTGTTACTCTCCCCGAGGGAACCGTCAGCATCGGTGACAGTGCGTTCGCTTCCTGCCATTCGATGAAAAGTATAACCATTCCCGAGAGCGTCACCTATATCGGAAACGGTGCGTTTGCAAATTGCAGAGCGCTTACCTCTGTCGTTATCTCGAGCGGTGTTGAAGCTATTTTCGGCGGTACGTTCAGCGGTTGCGGTGCGCTTGAAAGTATAACCGTGCCGTTTATCGGTGCGGGAGCAGGCGAGGAGCTTGCAGATTCCAAGGAATACACGCTCGGATATATATTCGGTACGGATTATTACGAGTATTCGGGTGCCGTCGATCCTACGTCGGGCTATGCCGAGACCTATTCCTCTTATGCGTTAAGCTACAGTGACGGTACGGTATACTACGTACCCGAAAGGCTTAAAACCGTTATTGTTATGGGCGGCAAATACATCCATTCCGGGGCGTTTATGAACGTTACCTCGGTACAGACCGTTTCTATTCCCGATACGGTTGAGATCATAGGTGAGCACGCATTTTCAGGTTGCAGCTCGCTCGGCTCTGTCTCCATTCCGGGAGCGGTTACGAAAATTGAGTATTCGGCATTCCGGAACTGTGCTTCGCTGGCGGAGGTCAAATTCCTTTCGGCAAATGGCGGCACGCCTGCACTTACAAGCATAGGTACAAACGCATTCTTCGGATGTAACTCGCTCACGGTAATAGATCTTCCCGTGAGTGTGACCGAGATAGGTGACTGCGCATTCTTCGGATGCGGAGAGTTGAACATCTACTCGCCTCTGACCGTATTGCCCGAGGGCTGGGACGTTTCCAAGTGGAAGTCACCGTCAGGTGCGTTCGTTATGAGTTACACGGGAACGAGGAATAAGTACACCTTTGTAAACCAAGGCGGTGAGAACGTTGACAGTATCACCACCGATAGGTTGATAGAGCTTCCTACACCTACTAACGGAACGAAATATTTCGTTGGCTGGTATGACAATCCCGAATTTAAGGGCTACAACTACTTCGGAGCTTACTATAGCCCCACCGACGTGACGCTTTATGCAAGGTGGTCGGACGTTGTGCTTGACGGTAGCTCGCTTGATGCGGCCGCTATCGTAACAAAGGGTAGCTACAACTTCTATACCGACGGCACTAACGGATATTTCGAGTATTATTCAATGGGTGACAGCCCCCGCACGGGAGTGATGATCAGCAGCTCATGCTTCACCGCGGCGAGAGTCGAGGTATACGATGCCGACGGTAATCTCGTTGCATCGTCTGCCAATACGGGTATCGAGATGGGAACCGGTGTTATTATGGGCTTTGATACTCCCGCCGATACGCTCTACTACATCGTTGTAAGCGGAGCTATATCTGCGGAGGGTGAATACCATATGTTTATATATTCTCTTGAAAGCGTTGAAGAACCCGATGATGGCACCGATGACGGTACGGAGGATGCAGGCACAGAAGAAGTCTCGGATGAGAGCCAAGTCGCAGAATAATTAAAAACAAAAAAGCGGCAAATGCTAACAAAAGTTGGCATTTGCCGTTATAATTTACTGTCATGTTCTTAGTGAAGCTTTTGATAATTCCACTAAGTGCCTGTGAAATCAAATCCGTCTAACTTATAATCCTGCAAGCCAGGAGTTCAATTGTTCGGCTGTTATTGCAAGAGTTTCAATATTATCGTCATGCATAAATTCAAGCATGTAACAGAGCTCTTTTTCGGAAAGCAGCTCTATATACTTTTTCCAATTTTCCGCGCCATCCGAAAGCGGGAGCCTTTTGTTTTTTACCCAAGAGAAAACGTGTACGCTGACGATGTACGGAAGAAGTGCTTTTATAGAATCGAGGTTGTACTCGGTGGGTCTGTGCTGATTTGGCTGCCAGAACATTTTGAGGTTTGGCATATCAACGTCACGAAGGAAGGCGAGCGCGGTATGGTATTCATCCGTCAGCGACCGCTGATGACATTCGAGAGCTACCGTAATATTGCCTGCCATGGCGCATATCCGCTTCGCATCGGCAACGTAGCCGCAGTATTCCTCGGCGGTAACGGTATCGCTAGGTTTTTTACCTGCCCAAACACGGATAACTTTAGTTCCGAGTGCCTTTGCCGATTTCAGCACCTCGGAAAACATTGAGCTCTCGCTCTCGCCTATAACGTAGTAAGAGCCGTATTCGGGAATAGTAAGCCCTGCCGCCTCGGTAAGAGCGCGTACTCTTTTTGCCTCTTCAATATTGCCGTGCGGAGCATGCACGTCTCCGCCCCATTCTATGGCGCAAAGCCCTGCCGCCTTTGCGTATTTGATTATATTTTCTGCACCGTGTTTCCTGAAGGATATGGAAACCAGACCTGTTTTATTTCCCATAGCGTTATTATTTCAATACCTTACTCGTAATACCTTTTGCTTTCATTGCAAGCTTGTTTTTGTACATAGCTCCGCCGGCACGCTCAAATACCTGCTTGAAATCCCCGCATCCGTCGCTGCATACCGCAAAGCCGATAGCCAGAGACGGTGCAATCTTTCCGCCATTTTGCATAAGCGCTTCGTTAAGCTCTGCTTCAAGCGCAATGCAGCCTTCCTCATCGGCTCCGTAAACTATGGCAACAAATTCGTCTCCGCCTATTCTGTATACGTTCTCATAGCCGAACATGCTTCCGATAACCTTACCGCTCGCTATAATAAGGTCGTTTCCTACCTTATGACCGAACGTGTCGTTTACCATTTTGAGTCCGTTTATGTCAATGATGAATACAGCGTAATCCTTTGCCGCATCCTGAAGCTTCTTTCTTATCCTATTATATAAGCTGTCGCATTGTTAAGACCCGTAGGGCTGTCCTGATATGCAAGACTGTCGGTATAGTTTATGCGCTTTTTCAGTTCCTTTACCGTATTATTGTAACACAGAATATGCAAAATGTCAATATCGTTCGCGAAATGAGGTCGCGAATGAGATCGCGAGGCGCGAGGCGGTTTCATTATTGTCTATTGAAATAAAACGTGTCATTAATAGCACGGTAGAGGTACTGCAAATCACAATATCTCTGCCGATTTATACGTAGGTGCGCGCTGCAAGCTCGGTGCCCTGTTTTAACGTAAAATCAAGCGAATTGCCCACAACTGTATACATTTTGGCATCATTCCGAGCAGAATAAGCAATGGATTGCGATTGATGCTGTACGCAAATAAGGGCTTTTTGCATTTGAGTATATTTACGATCTTTTCCGCTATTTTTGACGTGGGTATGCATCTTGCTTCCACGCTGCCGACGATTTTTTTAAACCTCCCGGCATTGCAGGTATAAAGCTGTGTTTTATTGCAGAAGCGATCCAGGGCATCCGTAGAGGTGCCGAGCATCCCCGTATCCGTTGCGCCTGCGCGGAGCACAGAAACCGAAATGTCAAGCAGCTGAAGCTCCATGCGTAAAGAGTATGCGTACCTGTCAAGTGCGGTTTTCGTTACCGCATAAATTCCCGTGAAAGGAAGCGGGTCGAGCGCGGCAAGCTCGCTCGTTGTGATAATTATTCGGCTCCCGGCTCCCATGAGTGGCAGAAAGGTTCTGTTTACAAGAAAAGCACCGAAAAGGTTGACGTCAAAAATACGGCGGAAGCTATCGCTATCCATTTCAACCAAGGAGTCAAGCATGTATATGCCTGCAAAATGTATTATGGCGGTGAGCCTTTCGGTATAGCCGCGCACGGCTTCAAGCGCCGCACGGACACTGTCCTCATTCGTCACATCTGCTTCAATTGGAATGATATTTTCTTCGCCCTCACCAACACTTCTGTCAAGAGCAAAAACACGCACGCCCCTATCGCGCAGGGTAAGAACCGTAGCACGTCCCATGCCGCCCCATGCACCTGTTACAAGTATATTTTCCACCTGATACCTCTCATTTCATTAAAAGCTGTTGATTTTTATTTGATTTAGCTTATACTATATTAACAAATATCAAGTTAAAAATCAAGCTATATTGGAGAAAATTAGCGTGATGTCCCCAGCGGACAATCACGCAGTCAAATCCGTCTTCGACGGGTGAAATCCACCTATGGTGGATGAAATCTCTTTCGCGATGAAATCCTGCTTCGCAGGGTGATAAGTTAGACGAATTTGATTTCATCCAATGGCATGCCTTGGATTTCATCTGGGCAAAGCGAAGATTTCATCGTTGCTTTACAGCGATTTCATTCAACTAACAGGGGGGTGATTTTGGTTTTTCGGGCTTAATGTCACCTAAAGAAAAAATCTCACTCTCT
>CAZTWE010000036.1:21887-22067 GCA_964617165.1 uncultured Ruminococcus sp. | reverse complement strand
TGCCCCTGTAGCTCAGCTGGTAGAGCACTTGACTTTTAATCAAGGTGTCCGGAGTTCGATTCTCCGCAGGAGCACCAAATCAAAAAGGCATCCCTTGTGGATGCCTTTTTGATTTGGCACCCTATGGTAATGAAGTTCGCTCGATTTGCGATAAACGCAAATCGATGGAGTTCGCAACAT
>CAZTWE010000036.1:20157-21787 GCA_964617165.1 uncultured Ruminococcus sp. | reverse complement strand
CGCAGGAAAAGCCTCACAGAGCGGCATCCCTTGTGGATGCCTTTTTGATTTGGCACCCTACGGTAATGAAGTTCGCTCGATTTGCGATAAACGCAAATCGATGGAGTTCGCAACATTGTGCCGCGGTTTCGCCAAGCGAAACAATGCGGCAAAGAAAACGAATCAGCGGAACGCGATTTAGCAAAAGCACTCACGGCACAAATTCTCCGCAGGAAAAGCCTCACAGAGCGGCATCCCTTGTGGATGCCTTTTTGATTTGGCAAGGTTTGCATCACACAAAATATATTATAAATGATTTTAATTTGATTGTCAATGCTTTATCGCCATAACGCAAAAAAAGATGAAAAAACGCAAAATTCCGCGGAAAATGTTTGAAGGTGTCCAAGATATTGGACACCTTTGCTGATATAATGTAATCACAAAGAACAAAACGCAACCAAAACAAATATTCAATAAGGAGATTTTACTATGGAATACAAATATGCAGTAGCACTTCTCAAGGGTGATGACGAGACTATTATGGGGATCTTCGATACTAAAGAGGAGGCAGATGCCTTTGGAAAGAGAAATACCGTATCGCACGACGAAGGACTTCAGTATTGCTTTGCATCAATGTTTCTCGCAGGCATCCCTCAAGGCAATAACGTAAGGATATACGATTATTACAACGTTGCACCCGTAGCTCTGTGGTAAAAATATCTTTAAAAAGCTTTTTCAATCACATACGAAAGCCTGCCGGGATTTAAGACCTGACATGCTTTAAAATTTATTATATCAGGTCTATTCAATAGATGCTCAATAAAATCATACAACACAAAAAACGGGCGGAGTTCCAATTTAGGTACTCCGCCCGTTTTTTTGAATAGCTCGCTTTTATGCTTTAAGAACGAATTTATTAAAGCTTTTCTTGCCGCGCTTGATAAGAACACCGCTATCAAGCTGTGCCTTTGTTACGGTTGCCTTTACGTCCGTGACCTTTTCTCCGTCAACCGAAACACCGCCCTGATCGATAGCTCGTCTGCCCTCGGAGCGCGAGGGAACCATTTTTCCGAGGCAGAGCAGGGAAATAACGTCGATCTCACCGTTCACGAGCGAAGCCTCGTCAACCTCAACGGAGGGAGTAAGAGCACTGTCACCCGAAACGAAGAGCGCGCGGGATGCATTCTGTGCCTTGGTTGCCTCTTCCTCACCGTGGATAAGCTTTGTAAGCTCAAAGGCAAGTATCTCCTTTGCGGTGTTGAGCTGTGCGCCCTCCCACGTGTCCATTTTGTCTATCTCTTCAAGCGGCAGGAACGTGAGCATTCTTATGCATTTAAGAACGTCCTTATCTCCAACGTTTCTCCAGTACTGGTAGAAATCGTAAGGAGAAGTCTTGTTCGGGTCAAGCCAAACCGCACCGTTTGCCGTTTTACCCATCTTCTTGCCCTCGGAATTGAGCAGAAGCGTTATAGTCATAGCATAGGCATCACGGCCAAGCTTCTTTCTGATAAGCTCTGTACCGTAGAGCATGTTCGACCACTGATCGTCACCGCCGAACTGCATGTTGCAGTTATAGTTCTTGAACAGATGATAGAAGTCATAGCTTTGCATTATCATATAGTTAAACTCAAGGAAGGAAAGTCCCTTTTCC
>CAZTWE010000036.1:0-20147 GCA_964617165.1 uncultured Ruminococcus sp. | reverse complement strand
CCATTCTCTGCTTGTAGCACTCTGCGGTAAGCATCCTGTTTACCGAGAAGCATGCGCCAACGTCACGCAGAAGCTCAATGTAATTGAGTCCGAGCAGCCAATCGGCATTGTTTACCATGATAGCCTTGTCCTCACCGAATTCGATGAATTTCTCCATCTGACGCTTAAAGCAGTCGCAGTTGTGCTGTATGGTTTCGGGTGTCATCATAGAACGCATATCAGTTCTGCCCGAGGGGTCTCCGATATAACCCGTACCGCCGCCGATAAGCACGATAGGCTTGTTTCCTGCCATTTGCAGTCTCTTCATAAGGCAAAGCGCCATAAAGTGTCCGACGTGCAAGCTGTCCGCAGTCGGGTCAAAGCCGATGTAAAAGGTAGCCTTTCCGTTGTTTACAAGCTCCTTTATTTCGGCCTCGTCGGTTACCTGAGCGATAAGTCCTCTGGCAACAAGTTCATCATAAATTTTCATATTATTGTCTCCATTTCAGTAATGCGATCAAATTCCCACAAAATATCCGTCATACGCTATTTTGAACGGCAGATCTGCCACAGCCTCCGTCAGCTCCTCATGATAGGAGCGTTTTTTGCTTGACGGTATATGGGATAAAAAGAATTTTGTATGCTCGTTTGCAACTCCGGCGGAAATAAATATATCTCTGATCGTAACCGCCATTTCCAGGTTGTTATGTTCAACACACCTGCCTGAGTATTGCTCGTTTGCAAGAGCGCAGTCGAGCACTGCGGCATCGAGCTTTACCTCACCGAGCACCTGCCATGCAAGAGGATTGAGCCAAGCTCCGTCAAGCCCGTAGAAAACCGTCTTTGCCTCACATTCAATGAGAAAATTGAACGGAGTTTCCGTGGGATCGTCGGTTCTGTGATTGGCGGGCAAGGGTAATATGGCGTATTTGCCCGCGTGCACAAGCGAGAATGGGCGAAGCGCGATAAGCTCGGCATTTTCAACCATCTCAAGCTCTGCGAGTATCGTCTCCGATGCATAAATACGCACCCTGCCTCCCCGACACAGCCTCTCTATTGCCAATGGGCTGAAGCTGTCTATATGCGAGTGAGTAATAAAAATATCCTTGGCATCTCTTGTAAGCCCCTGGAGCATAAAGGTAGCCTCAAATTCAAAAATATCCTCGGCAGGGTCGATAAGTATATTATCGTCAATAAGCAGAGTGGGGAAGCGGCGATAGTCTTTGGAGAGCTTGTTTTTCGGCCTTGCAGAGTTGACACCGCCCGTACCCAAGAATTTTAAATTTATCAAAGCTCCTCTACAGCATATACCGTTCTGTGAGTATATACTTCACCCTTGTCATAGAATGCTTTTCCGTGATTGATGCAGTCGGGCTCGGTCTGGGTCTCAAGGCAGAATGCACCGTGGAATACCTGCTTTGTGCCGCCTCTGAAATCAGGGCCGTTACCAAGGAAGTTGCCGATATAGAACTGCACACCGGGCTGGTCGGAGTAGACTTTCATGCCAAGCTTTTTACCACAGACCTCTGCGATGAGCGGAAGCTCGGTGCCGAACACTGTCGCGCTGTACTTGGGCGAGAGGATAAAATTGTGATCGTAGCCGATAAAGTCAGCTCCGCAACGCTCACCGATCTTGTGAGGAGTGGTGAAATCAAAGGGAGTACCGACAACGTCGGGGCGAATTCCGTTGGGGATGAGGTTGTCATCAACCTCGGTATACTTATCCGCATAGATAACCGCAGTGTGATCCTCAATAGTGCCTCCGAAGCCGTCAAGGTTGAAATATGCATGGTTTGTGAGTGCGATCGGTGTCTTTCCGTCGGGGGTGGCAACGTAATCTATAAGCAAGGATGCACCGTCAAGCTTATACGTAACGGTTACCTTGAGTCCTGCGGGGAAGCCCTCCTCACCGTCACGCGAGCAGTATTCGAGAGTGATCGAGGTGTCCGTGTAATCGGTTACGCTCCAGATCTTGTGGTCAAAACCGTCACCGCCGTGCAGGCAGTTTCCGTTATCGTTTTCGGGGAGCTTATAGGTCTTGCCGTCCATCATAAAGGTTGCATTGGCAACTCTGTTTGCAACTCTGCCTATGAGCGCACCCTGATGCGACGTGTCGATAAGATATGTATCAAGATCGTCAAAGCCGCCGACGATATCGGTGCCGAACGCCTTGAAATTGACGATAGCTCCGCCTCTTGTCATTATATTTACAAGGGCCTTGTCCGTGCTCAGTGTGTAGAGATATACCTCTTCGCCCGTAGGAAGTTTTCCGTAAAGCTTCTTTTCCATAAGTTTTATCACCTTTCAGATATTTATTGCGGTATTTCCGCATATTCAACGTAAAATTTTTACAGCACCTATCGCGCCAACCTCGCCCCCGCCTATTGAATAGGGGAGAGCGGCACCGCGAGGTGTGTGATGCGGCAAAATCTCACCGCCATCACCGTATATATCAAAAAATCTGTACTCGCCAAACGGCAGCTCACCGATTGGAATAAGGTCCGCCGAGACAGCACCCTCGCTTCGGTTGAACAGAGTGAATACCGCAGTATCGGTTCCCATGAAAAGGTTTGCCTGCACACATTCGACAGCTGTTCCTATAAGCGGTATTACCGAGTCGGAGTCAAAGGCGTCGGCAAAACGCTTCATTATCTCATAGTGCTTCTTTATCAGAGAGCGTACGCGAGGGGAATACCAATCGTCGGATGCCGAGTCTCCGTCAAGCCAAAGCCCCAGCCCGTTGAAAAACGCCTTTTTAACGGCAAGCGCATTGTCACCTATCGGTTCATCACAGTTTATGACCTTGAATTGCTTTATATGAGGATGCACGAAACGGGAAATGACCGTATATCCGTCGTTATCCGTAAGTGCCGCACCGCACATATCAAGCGATATATCGGCAGGAAAATATTCTACCGCTATCGGCAATCCGAGCCTGCTTTTTATTCGGCTGACAAGGCTATGCTCTCCGAAATTCTGATGTGACGGTACCGAGTGAGCGTGAGAGCTGTCGGAGCATCTGTAATGCGTACCGTAGCCTATCTGATCTATATACACACCGTCAAAGCCGAGGTGCGTAACAGCCGCCTCTGCCGCATCGGCAAGAAAGCTCTGCCAGCTCTCGGTATATGGGCATATTACCCAGTGATCCTCACCGAGCTGATAGTAAGGCTCGCCAAGGCTATCCTTTATCGTCTCGGCTTCACCGAATTGCTCGGAAAGCACCGTACCTTTTTTTACAAAATAGGCATCCGTATAGGCAAGAGTTACCGTACCTCTTCCTGAGATATCGCGAAGCTGACAGCGCAGCTCATCGGTGTTCTTCAGCTCATCCCAAGGGCGGTAGCTTCCAACTCTGCCATCCTTTTTCGTATAAGCCCAATCGAAAAGCTGTGCTACGTCTATGCCACCGAAAGCCGAAACGTCCTTTTCGTACTCCGAGAGCAGTGTGTATCTCCCGTCATTGTAAACGTTATTCGAAAAATGCTCGCTGTGAAGAGCATAACGCTTTATATGGAACGCAGAGCCAAAGTCACCCGTGGCAGGTGCTCCGTGTAACGAGCGGTAATGCTCGCGGTATGCCGAAAGAGATGCGTGAAAATCGGGGTAATGGGTGCAAATAAACATACGGGGAGCAAAACTCAATCCATTCGGGAAAGCTATGCTCACCTCAATGCATCCGCCGCGCTTCTTGAGAGAAAATTTCTTGTCGGTGCCGTTCTCGGATATGAGTGTGATACCGATACGCTCAAAGAACAGTCCAACGAAAGAAAGAGGGAAGCGTGCGCCGTAATCAAGCTCGTAGTCACCGCACTCGCGAGAGAGGCAGAAATCCGCCCCGGGGAGCATATAAGCGATATTTTCTCTCGGTATTCTGTTTTTGAAGCTTATGCAAAGTCCCTCGGCAGGGCAAAATTTGATGCCCGTACCCGAATTGGCTTCAAAAACCGCAAAGTCTTTTGATGGCTTTATTCCGCCTCCGTCAAGTATACCGTCAAGCTCTATCGAAACATGCTTCATATCAGGTGCCTGAAAGCAGCTCGGCAAAGAGTGCCGCAGCATCGGAGTTTATCAATGCGGAAAGCTTTTTTGCCGAAGCAACCGTTTCTTCGCATATCCTGTGATACTGCTCTTTGTCCGATGCGATCTTGTACATAGCCTCAGCCATTTGCTCTGCATTGCTGTAATCAACTACCGCGTTTGCATAGGGTACCGAAGCCGATGCCACAACAGGCACACCCATGTTCATGTGCTCGTGCGCAACGTAGGAGAAGGTCTCGCTAAGCGACACTTGCATGCCTATGTGCATGTCGGATATTATTTCAAGCAGCTCCTCGTTTGTGCAGGAGGGGTGGCGCACTACCTTGAACGGTAAAGCCTCACCGAGCATATCTATGCAGGAGGAAAGATAATCGTTGCCCTCCAGCAAATGAAGCTCTATATTCGGTATCCTCTTTGAGAGCAGCGAGACTGCGCACATCTGCGTGAGTATATTTTTAAAAGGCCTGATAGCACAAAAAATGCTTATTTTCAGCGGCTCAAAGCAGTCGGCACGCGCATTTATTTTTGCGGCTATTCTCTCGTCGGGTATTTTATAAGAATAAGTGTTGGGCAGATAGCACACCCTTGTCTTTGCAAAGCTTGCAAAGCTTCGTACTTCAACTAACGAGGGGCAGGTAAGCACAAGGTTTTCGTTACCCATAGCAAGCACCTCAAGCAGCCGTCCGAGCGCATCGCCCTCTACCTGCAGGTTGCACATAGTGGAATGAGTGGCAAGAACTATCCGCTTACCGGTTGCAACAAGCGTTCTCAGTGTGTCGTTTGAAAACGTAGGCACTTGCAAAACGATAAGCTTTGCATCGAGTGCTTCCACCTTTTTTATCAGGTTCTCGTCATCAAGATAAATGTCTATTTCCGAGCTGATACCCGCCTCGGAAAGTATATTCTTCAAGTGGTTAGCGGAAACGGTAACCCCCGTACCGTAGCCGCTTTCCTTTATCAGCATAACAATGTCCAGCATATCAAACACCGACCTTTGTGTATAAATATGGGCTGTTTTCATAGAATTTTCTCATCTTGGGAATGAGCTCACCCACGCCTAGCTCTCTCATCAGTGCCTCCGTTTCGGGCAGACTTTCGCAAAGGCATCTGTCGATAGCCGCTATCTCCGAGACTGCCTGCTCTCTTGTCATAAGTCCGTGGCGAACCATTGCGGAGAGTTTGAAATCGCTCTCGGTGTATCCGAGCATACCGTAATAGAAAACGTCCTTGAAATGCTCTATCATACAGTCGAAATGCCAGCTGCGCTCGGGTCTTTGCCAGCCAAGCTTTTCTACGACCGTTTTTTCTATCAGCTCGGGCACGTTCGGCAAATACTTGTCCGTATCGAAGAGCTGATATCTTCCTCTTTTCGTAACGGTGCTCAGAGAGGATGAAACACCGCCCTTGTATTTAAAATCGTCATCGCGCAGAATAACCTCAAGGTTATCACCGTACGAGTAAGCGCAGTTATCGGCGAGCGAGCAGATGAGTCCGTATTTTGCATTTCCTCCGCCGCGCTCTGCGAGCAGCTCCTCCTTGAACGGAGCAAGCTCAAGATAGGATGCCGCACTTACGTACTTTGTAATACCGAGTCTCTCATAGCCCTCAGCATACAGCCTTGCCGTAATTCCGTATCGGCAGCCCGCGCAAAGCGCAACTCTCACCATTTCCGGTGTGGGCTTGTCCAGAAGAGCCGAAAGATTTTGCTTAAATCTCGGATAAGCATCGTTATCCTCAACCGTAATGACCTCGGAGCCGAGTATTCTTGCGGCATTTTCCACGTTCGTTATAGCAAAGGGATGTGTCAGCATTGTTTTCCTGTAGTTCAGAGCAACAACACGGTCTGCACCAAGGCGCGAGGCAAGCCAATACCACGCATATACGGAATCCTTACCGCCGCTGACGGTAATACCGATCTTTTCCCCCTCGCCGAGCCCGAGGTCGGAAATAAATCTTTCTTCACCGAGAAGCTCGATGCTTTTATGAGATGCGCAGAATTTGCATACACGCATCCCGTCACGGCATTCGGTGCCGCACCATTTATAGCTTTCGGGCATAACGCATACGTCGCAGGCAAACTTTGCCTTGTCGCATACCGCCTTATCTGCTCCCCTTGTGTTGAATTCACTGTAAACCATAGCCTTTACTTATCCCTTCGGGTGAAAAAATATATTTCGACACCTTATTATATACTATTTAGAGAAAAAAGTAAAGGGAAAAATGAGAAGTTATTGACAAATTTTTTGCGTTGTGATAGAATTACTGTGTAAAACGAAAAAACAGTGAGAAAAAACATGAATACTGAGAAAAAATTGACTCTTGTAATAAACGGAGCGGGCGGTGTAGGTAAGGATACGCTGTGCGATCTTGCCGCCAAGCATTTCCGTATAAGAAATATATCCACAATAACTCCCATAAAAGAGCTTGCCGCAATGGCGAGATGGGATGGAAGCAAGGATGACCGTTCAAGAAAATTCCTTGCCGATCTTAAGCAGCTTTGCGTGAGCTATAATGATTTTCCGACAAATTGGGCAAAGGATCAGTATGACGATTTCCTTACAACGGATGAACAGATACTTATCGTTCACATCCGCGAGCCGGAGGAAATAGCCAAATTTGTAGAGAGAACGGGCGGTGTGGCAAAAACTCTTCTCGTCAGAGCAGGGGAGCGCATGAAGCGCGAAAAATACGGCAACGCCGCTGATGACGGTGTTGAGAACTATTACTACGATTATTATTTCGATAATGACCGTGGGCTTGACGAGGCGGAGCGCAATATCGTTAAATTGCTTACCGATATTCTCAGCGGAGCCGATACCGCTGAGAACTGAAAATAAAAAAATGTGAGGTGCTTTTATGTACAGTTTTGACCCTGCACACGCTGCTGAGGCGTGTATCGAATGGATAAGAAAATTTTTCCGTGAAAACGGGCATGATTGCAATGCGGTTCTCGGTGTTTCGGGCGGTAAGGACTCATCTATAGTTGCCGCGCTTCTCGTACGTGCGCTCGGCAAAGAGAGAGTTATAGGCGTTCTTATGCCCAACGGAGAGCAGAAGGATATCTCGGATGCATACGGCATCTGCGAGCTTCTCGGCATACGCCATTACGTTGTAAATATCAAGGATGCGGTTGACGGTGTTACAGCTTCGATCGAAAAAAGCTTTCCTCTCTCGGAGCAGGCGAGAGTGAATCTGCCCCCGAGAATAAGAATGTCCACACTTTATGCCGTAAGCCAGTGCCATAACGGCAGAGTTGCAAACACCTGCAACCTCAGCGAGGACTGGGTAGGTTACTCAACGAGATACGGTGATTCCGTAGGTGATTTTGCTCCTACGTCCTGCTTCACCGTTGAAGAAGTCAAGCTTATTGCGGCATACCTCGGTCTGCCCGAAAAGTATTACAACAAAACCCCTGCCGACGGGCTTTGCGGTAAGACCGATGAGGATAATCTCGGCTTCACCTATCGCATGCTTGACGATTATATTCGCCGCGGCATCGAGCCTGAGCCTCGCATCAAGGCGCATATAGACGAGCTGCACAGAAAAAATCTCTTCAAGCTCTGCTATATGCCTGTGTTTGAGTATAAGGGCAAATAATATTCGGACGCATATTGACATCTCTAAGATTTTGCAGTATACTCTGTCAATGAATTGAATATCGCTCCCGATACGAGGAAATCTCGGTGAAAATCCGTCGCAACGTTCATTGCCGTAATTGATTACTCATAAGTCGGAATGCTCGTCGGGAGTCTGTGGTGCGGTGTTTTATGCCGCGGTGCTTTTGGTTACGAGAAGCGCAGCCGTTTTTGTAAGCTTCAGGGGGCAGGTGACACTTCCCCCGGGGAGGCTTGGTTGCGCTTTTTTTACCGTGATCGGTAAGAAAGCGTTTTTTGCTTTTCGCTGTTTGGCGAGGCTGAAAATAAAAACAATGAAAGAGGTACTATCATGAAAAAAATCATTTTTCTTGTCGCTATGGCATGCATATTGCTTACCGCCTTTTCCGTGCTTGCTTTTGCGGACGCGGGCGAGCCGTCGGAATCTTACGTTTACGTAACGCTGTCGGACAAGGGGATGCTTGTCGCCGCAGCGCAGAAGATCACCATGACCGATGCCGACGGTGACGGTGCGCTTACCGTCAATGACGCGCTTTACATACTCCACGAAATAAGGTACGAGGGCGGAGTCGAGGCAGGCTACGGCTCTTATATGGGCGACCTCGGGCTCTCACTCTCAAAGCTCTGGGGCGATACGAGCGGAAGCTACGGCTATTACGTCAATAACGTTTCCTGCATGAGTCTTGCAGATACTATTAAAGACGGTGATCACATCAGTGCGTTCGTTTATAAAAATTCCGACTGGTCGGATATCTATTCTTATTTCGATAAGCTGGATGCTATTTGCACCGAGGGCGATAGCATCACCCTTACTCTTACAGCTTCTGGCTATGATGAAAATTGGAATCCCATAGCGTATCCCGTGGCAGGTGCAAAAATCACCGTAAACGGTGAGCTTGCAGACCTTGTTACGGATGACGAGGGTCGTGTGACACTGACAGTGGATGAGGCGGGGGAGCTTGTGATAAGCGCAGTTTCAGACAGTAAAACGCTTGTTCCGCCTGTTTTCTGCGTGCTTGCAAGAGAAGCCGATTCGCAGCTCACACCCCCGTCAGGTAGCCCCTTGATAGCGACAGCAATTGCGGTAGTCGTGGCAGCGGTGATCACGGTAGCGGTCGTATACGCAGTCAGACAAAAAAACAAAAATGCGAAATAAGTTTCTTTGCCTGATAATCTGTGTTACCGTTCTCTCCTTTTCGTTCGTGTGCGATGCCTTTGCCGCGGGCGGCTTTGGGGAAAGAAGCCGAGCCGAGAAAATATTCAACGGTATTATCTCTTACCGCCTCGGCAGCGGTGCTGAAAGTGACGTACAGTCGTGGATAGACAATTCACTTGCGGGTGATATCGGCGGCAGTGCCGAATGGTATGCCATAGCACTTTCGCAGGTGGGAGAACACAGCCTTTCGGAGTATGGTACAGAGCTTTCCGAATATCTTTCCCGGAATGAAGTTTACAGTGCCTCGTCACGTGCAAAATTCGCCTTGGCACTTATCGCGGCAGGCTCTTCCGATTCCTTTATCGCTGAGGTGCTCTCGGGTATTTCGGGCAATTCTGGGATAATGAGCTGTATTTACAGCCTGCACATACTGAATAACGGCTATGAAAGCACGGAATACACAGCAGACAAGCTTGTTTCGGATATACTTTCGCAGCGCCGTGCGGACGGAGGCTGGTCACTGAGCGGAGAATATTCCGATGTTGACGTTACCGCTATGGCTATATCGGCACTGGCTGCACGTTATTCGGAAAATGCAGAGGTAAAAACGGCAGTTGATAAGGCACTCTCTCTGCTTTCCGAAAAACAGCTGGCGAGCGGTGATTTTTCAAGCTACGGTATTGAAAATCCCGAGAGCACGGCTCAGGTAATAGTAGCGCTGTGCTCACTCGGGATAGATCCCTCATCCGATGAACGCTTTATAAAAAACGGAAGCACGCTCTTTGACGTGCTTATGAAATACCGCCTTGCCGACGGCAGCTTTTGTCACAAGAGGGGCGGTGATACGAGCGCAATCGCTACCTATCAGGTATTCTTCGCAGCAGCGGCTTATCTGCGTGCGGCAGAGGGTGGCGGTTCAATATATATTCTAGATGCCGCCTCACCCGAAACCCTTGAGGGACTTCCCAGCGAGGCTCCGCCTCAGAATGAGCAGGGCGTGGAGGATAGCATTTCATATAAGCCGCTTGCATCAGCGGCAGCTGTGGCGGTAGGGCTTCTTATATCGCTTTTGCTGTTTGCCATGGGCAAAAGAAACGTAAAAAGCTATATTGCGGTGCTGCTTGCCGTTACCGCGGTGATAGCCTTCGTTTTGCTGACCGATATTTCAACCCCCGAGGATTACTACGGTAAGGATACCGAAAAGGAGTCCGCCATAGGAGAGGTTACGTTAAGCATCCGATGCGATGCTGTGCTAGAAGAGCTTGAGGGCGAGCATATACCGAGTGACGGATGTATTCTTAACACCGCGAGCTTTGCTATAGAAGAGGGCGATACCGTGCTTGACGTTCTTCTTGAAGCAGCGAGAAAGTACAACATTCAGATAGAAAATAACGGTGTAGGCGAGCTTTCGTATATAGCAGGTATAAATTACGTCTACGAATACGACCTCGGAGAGCTTTCGGGCTGGACCTACCGCGTCAACGGGCAAAGCCCCTCGGTGGGCTGCGGTGCATACCGCCTTGCCGACGGTGACGAGGTGGAGTGGATATATACGAAGGATAGGAAAGAATAAATAACGTAAAAAGGAGTAAAAAATGCAAGCAACAGACAGCTACAATCCGATTGCCATAACGGTATATTTTGCGGCGGTTATAGGTATATGCGCGTTTACGCTTGATCCCATATTTATCGCAACGTCGCTTGTATTTTCGGTTTTCCTCTTCAACCTGAGAAGCCGTGTCGGCTGTGCGATGGGCTCGCAGTCAGTCTATCTTCTTATATTCGTTCTCAGCGCGATAATAAACCCTATCGTCTCACATAACGGAAAAACGGTGCTTTTTCTGATAAACGATACGCCGATAACCCTTGAAGCATGTATTTTCGGCTTGGTTGCATCGGGAGCGTTGACGTCGGTGCTTTATTGGTTCCGCATTTTCACCGATATAATGACCGATGATAAGCTGCTATACGTCTTTGGAAAAATAAGTCCGAAGCTTTCGCTTATACTTTCCATGGGGCTGAGGTACGTATCCATGCTCTCGGTACAGATAAAGAAGATACGCGCTTCACAGACAGCTCTCGGGCTGTACAAGGATGACAATATAATAGACCGTATACGCGGTGAGCTGAGAGTGTTTTCCGCTCTGGTCTCATGGGCGCTTGAAAACGGTATCGTAACTGCCGATAGCATGGCGGCAAGAGGATACGGTATCGGTAAGCGCTCCCATTTCTCGATATTTTCCTTTACACGACGTGACGTTGCACTTGTTTCGGTGTCGCTTATAGCTCTTGCCGTAGTTCTTTCCTCGGTGCTGACAGGCGGTGCGGAATTTGCCTTTTATCCGACGGTTAGTATGGAAGTTACGAATGCTCTCGGTATAGCAGGTTATATAGCTTACGGAATTTTATGCGCATTGCCCATTATTATAGAAACGGAGGATAGCTTAAAATGGAAATACTTACGGTCAAGGATCTGAGCTTTGCTTATCCTCTTTGCGAAAAAAAAGTGCTGCGCGACGTTAGCTTTTCGATAGAGGAAGGGGAGCTTGCAGTTCTTTCGGGGAGAACGGGAAGCGGAAAGTCAACGCTGTTGCGCCTTTTGAAGCGTGAGCTTATGCCAAAGGGCGAGCTTTCGGGGCAGGTGCTCTATCGCGGTGAGCCAACGGACAAGCTTTCTCAGAAAATAACAGCCACAAGGATAGGCTTCGTCATGCAGGATCCCGAGCATGCCACTGTTTGTGATAAGGTGTGGCACGAGCTTGCTTTCGGGCTTGAAAACCTTAATCTTCCGCAGAATGAAATAGCGCGCCGCGTGTGCGAAATGGCAAGCTATTTCGGTATAGAGGAATGGTTTGATAAAAGAGTGTCCGAGCTTTCGGGCGGTCAGCGGCAGCTTTTGTGCCTTGCATCGGTAATGGTAATGGATCCCGAGGTGCTTATCCTCGATGAGCCTACGGCATCTCTCGATCCGATCGCTGCCTCCGAGTTTCTCAGCACACTGAAAAAGATAAACCGTGACTTTTCTGTTACGGTAATCATATCCGAGCACCGTACGGAAGAGATAATACCGATTTGCGATAAGCTTTTAATATTGGATAACGGCAGCATTGTCGCAGCCGCACCCCCGCCAGAAGCCATAGAACGCATAAAGGGAGACTCAGCACTCCTTATGGCAATGCCAACGCCCGCCAGGCTTTGTTATTCGGTTACAGAGAGCGGCACGTGTCCTCTTACCGTAAGAGAGGGAAGAGCGTGGCTTTCGGAATACACGCGCGGCACGGAGCGGGCATACGAGCCCACTCAGCCAGAGGGGCATGGAGAACGTGCGCTTGAATTTTCCCGAGTGTATTACCGTTACCAAAAGGCATTGCCCGACGTTATAAAAGGGCTTTCCGTCTCTGTGTTCCGTGGAGAGATATTCGCTATCCTCGGCGGTAACGGCTCGGGAAAAAGTACAACCCTCGGCATTGCCGCAGGTCTTTTGTCTCCATACAGCGGCACCGTCAGGGTTTTCGGAAAAAAGCTTGCGGATTACAAAAATCAGTCTCTTTACAGGGAATGTCTTGCGCTTATGCCGCAAAACGTGCAAACACTCTTCCTCTGTAACACCGTGCGCGAGGAGCTTGCGGATATCGGCACTCTTTCGGATGAGGATTTTCCGTTTTCTCTTGAAGGGCTTTACGACAAGCATCCTTATGATCTTTCAGGCGGTGAGGCACAGCTTGTAGCCTTGGCAAAGGCTCTTATGACAAAGCCGCGTCTGCTTTTGATGGATGAGCCTACGAAAGGAATAGATGCAGAAAAAAAGCAGATACTTTGTCGGATAATGAAAAAGCTCAGCGTGAGTGGTGTCACAATTGTGATGGTTACGCATGACGTTGAGTTTGCGGCAATGTCAGCGGACAGATGCGCACTGCTTTTCCGCGGTGATATAATTTCTTCGGCAGAACCCGTGGAATTCTTCTCCGAGAATAAATTCTACACAACGGCGGCACGCAGACTTTCGCGCGGAATTGTCGACGGTATAGTTACAACGGATGCACTGATACGCTATTGCCGCAGCTCGGGAGGCGCACATGAGTGAAAACAGTAATAAAAATCGCGCACTGCTACGCCGTATGCGCTTTGCCATACCTCTTTTGCTTATTCCTTTATGTGCCGTTCTCGGTACAGTGCTGTTTGACGAAAAACGCCATATATTTGTTTCGGTTGCCGTAGCATTTCTCTCGCTTGCTTTCTTTTATCTCGGCTTTGAAGAAAAAAATACAGGAAGCAGGCGTGCGGTAATAGTATCCGTAATGATAGCCCTTTCGGTTATCGGAAGATTTATTCCGTTGCTGAAGCCCGTAACGGCAATAACAGTAATATGTGCGGTATATCTCGGAGCGGAGTCGGGATTTCTTGTCGGCTCGCTGTCTGCTCTTCTTTCGAATATTGCTTTTGGGCAGGGACCGTGGACTCCTTTTCAGATGCTCGCATGGGGAATAATAGGGCTGCTCGCAGGTATTTTTGCAAAAATGCTTAAAAAAAGCCGTACTGCACTTATTGCATACGGCGCCCTGTCGGGAATAGCGTTTTCTCTCGTTATGGACGTGTGGACGACGCTTTGGTACAGCGGAGGCTTTGATATCGCCTTATATCTTTCGGCACTCCTTACTTCGCTGCCTCACACGCTTATCTATGCCGTATCGAACGTTATCTTCCTGTACGTCATGGCAAAGCCCATCGGAGAAAAGCTTGATAGGATAATAATAAAATACGGAATATAGGGGGCTGTCACATTTGGAAAGACCGAAAAAAGTCCGAAAGTAAACAAAAAAGCCTCGATTTATGAAAAATCATAAATAAGACAACAAAAGGTTGAAATCCTACGGATTTCTTCATTTTAATGGACTTTTTTCTACCGCGGTTTTCGAGACTCACCGTACGTATAGCCGTAAGAGAGTCGAACACACAAGCCTACGGCAATAAATTTTAGTGTCTTTCGTCGTACTCCGCCTTGTAAAGTGCTCACTTTACTGCGACGAAGTACACCAAAATCCACAAAAAATTTATTTGCCGTATGTGCGAAGCAGTTTTAGGTGAATAGATTTTTTCATAGGCGAGCCAAAAATTATCGAGGAATATGCAGATATTTAAGATAATTTCGGCGATGGATATGGGGAAATCTATCACATAAAACCTTGTGAGTTTGACTCTCTTACGGCTACGCCTATCGTCCCGAATAACCACGCTTCTTTCTCAAATCTGCCTAGCCCCTGACAGAGACTGTCACATTTACGACAATCCCAACACATCCATGTTATCATATTTTTGTATTTTTGTCAATGATTTTCCTAAAGAAAATACGCATAATGACTAAATTCTCTGTTTTAAACAAAAAATAATTGTGAAGTTTTTATAATTTGCCAATTGAATAGTGCGGATTTTTATGCTATACTATAGACACAGAAAGGAAAGGTACAGTCCAATGGCAAATTAAAACCCGATCCCGAACAGCTTGAATAAAAGGTAGAAAGCAAGCGATATTGAGGCAGTCAAAACACGGCGGTGTGACGCGTTAATATATAGATAGCAAATTTCTATGAGGTTAAGATATTCTTTGGCGAAGAATAAGCAGACTGCAAACAAATATCGTAAAGCACAGTACCGATCTCAAGCAAACAAATTCGCCCGATGCAAAATGATTTACAGTAAAAAACATAAGGTGATCTCCCCTAGGAGAATTGTGAATGTGATGTGTTGAAGATACGTAATATATAGAGCATAGGGCAGACGGAGAAAGAGAGGATAATCAAAAGATGTTAGATATCAAGAGCGAACAGAAATGACCCTTGATTGCAGAGGATAAGATGCAATCAAGGGTCATTTCTGTTTTTCGTTCGCTATTGAAATCCTGCAACTTTTATGATAGAATATAGTGATAAAAAATATCGGGTACAGAGGGTCGCAATTCCTTATCTGCCCGATGCGATTATAAGGAGACAGTATTATGAAGCTTACAGTTGAACAAATAATGGCGGTTAAGAGCAGAGGATTTCTTCGCAACAGGGGAACGGATAATTTTTCGGGCAGAGTGGTTGCGGTTGGAACGGTGTTCACAGCGGAGAATTTTTGCGATATGGCAGATCTTGCAAAGGAGTTTGGATGCGTATTCAAGGGGGAGCATTCGGTGTCACCGATGAGGACAGGAGGATAGCCGAGCTTGCCATGCGCGAGGCGGGTGCCGATATGTTTGCAAAAAGAAACGTAAAAACCTTATCATTCGGTGAGCGGCAGAGGGTATATCTGGCAATGCAGCTGGCTCAGGGCGCGGATAACTGCCTTTTTGACGAGCCGACGAATTTTATGGATATACGCGTGAAATTCGCTATGCTGGATATTCTTATTTCGAAAAAAGCTGAGGGAAAATGCATAATCTCTGTGCTTCACGACGTCTCATTGGCTATGAAATATGCCGACAGAATAATAGTGATGAAAGGCGGCAGGGTCGCAGCAGACGGAACACCGGAGGAGCTATACGAAAGCGGAAGCCTTGCCGATGCTCTCTGCATACGGCTGGATCGGTACCGTTCCGATCGCGGCAATGAATACGTTGTAATGAAAAAATAACTTACGAAAGTCGAATTTGCTCATTTTGTGCAAGTTCGGCTTTTGTTTTAACAAAACTTAAATATTTCAACAACATTTTCAAAACAGCTGTGTCTTATAATACGGACAGCGGAGGGTGTTTGTATGAAAAAGACGATAGAATACAATGTAAAGCTGTTTCAGATTTGAAATCCGATATTGAACAAACAATGGAAAAATCTATTTTGATAACGTCTGACAAGCTGAAAACCAATTTACTCGCACGCTTGGTACGGACGATAGTGAGAATTTTTGCTCCGATGCTTTAAAAATAACATTTCGTAAACATTTCCGCAACAAAACGCAAAAAACGGAAGCGTAAAATAGAGACACGAAACAAGGAAGGCAAAGAAAGAAGGATAGTATGGAAAATAATCAGGTATTCATGTATGAGTATTCGGCGGCGACAAACAAAGCTGTGGAACAGATAAGAAGCAGGTATCTGCCGAAAGAGGAAAATAAACTTGACACACTTCGCAGGCTCGACAACCGCGCGAAGACTGCGGGGGTGATCGAAGCGCTCACTACAGGCATCATAGGAGCTCTGATATTCGGTATCGGAATGTGCTTCGGGCTTGACGTTTTTGCAGGTGCGGATTGGCTGACGGTATTGTTTTGCGTTATAGGCGCAGCGGTAATGATTCCCGCTTACCGTATATACAAATACGTGTCGGAAAAGACAAAAGCAAGGCTTACTCCCGAAATCTTACGATTATCCGATGAGATATTGGGGAACTGAGAGTAATACACCTCCAAAAGAGGCAAAAAATAAAAAAACATAAACAGGAGAACAAACTAATGGGTATTATCAATTTCTTTAAAAAGACGTTCGCAGATATGAAGAAGAGCGCACAGGCACAGCATGAGGCAGATAAGGCTGAATTTGTAGCAGTAAAGGCGGAGTCGCGTGCAAGCTTTGAGGAAAACAGAGGGCACAATACTTACGCAAAAGCAAAGGAAATCGGAAAAAAGAGCTGGGATGACGCACACATGAGCCCTGCCGAAAGAGAGGAAGCAGCGCAAAAGACGCGTGATGAAAGGATCGCTTCGGCACAGGCTCGCACAGAGGATGCAAATGCACGCTATGATGCTGCAAAAAAGAAATAACAGAGGCTGCCAATCAAGCTAAAGGAGTGTAAAATGAATGCTATAGAAATCACAGGGCTTTCAAAAAGCTTTCGCGGTATGTACGCCGTGGATCATCTTAATATGCACGTTCCCGTGGGATCCATATACGGATTTATAGGCGAGAACGGCTCAGGTAAATCAACAACAATGAAGCTGATATGCGGACATCTCGTTCCCGACAGCGGAGAAATAAAGCTTTTCGGCAGAGATTACACCGATGCCGGTGTGCGTGTTCGCGTTGGTGCACTTATCGAAAATGCCGGCTGCTTCCCGAATTCCAGCGTATATCAGAATTTGCGTATGCAGACTATCAACCTCGGGCTTGAAAATCCGTATGATGAAATAAGCAGAGTTCTTGAGATTGTGCGCATGCAGGAATATGCAGATCGCAAATTTAAAAGCTGCTCTCTCGGTATGAAGCAGCGCATCGGTATAGCTATGGCTTTGCTCGGTGATCCCGCGCTTCTCATTCTTGATGAGCCTATCAACGGACTTGATACCGACGGTATGAGAATTATGAGAGAAATCCTCGTTGACATAACGCAAAAATACGGCTACACCGTGCTCATTTCCTCTCATATCCTGGGTGAGCTTGAAAAGATCGCGACGCACTACGGCATTATCCGACAGGGCAAGATGATCATGGAAATATCAGCCAAGGAAATGGATAGCCGTGCGCAGGTGTTCACGTCCATTAAGGTAAAGGATATGAGCGGTGCTTTGCGTCTGCTCTCCGAAAAGTACGGAAACGTTCGCCTCGAGGGTGAATATATACGTGTTTACGACGTTGAGGATACAGCACAAATAGTAGATCATCTTATGAAAAGGGGGCACGCTCCGAGCGAGCTCAAAAAAAATAAGGTCGGTCTTGAAGAATATTACACTCAGCTTATGTCGAAAAAGGAGGAAGAGTAATTATGCAGGAGCTGAAATTTGAAACGCCAAGCTTTGCCGGGAGAATAAAAGGCATGCTCGGAGTAGACTTTTACCGTCTGTTCCATACACCGATGTTTTATATTTTTCTGGCAATCGCTGCTATCATACCTGCCATGATATCGGCTATGACGATGAAGCCCACGCCAGACGGCGGAGAGGGAACACCTCTTTATTCCAATACGTGGCAGATAATTGCCGCATCGAAATCGCTTTACGTTATTGAGGGTATTGCCGATTATGCCAATATGAATATGGTGTTCATCTTCGGCGGTATTATGGTTTCGATCTTTATCGGTCACGATTATAAATCGGGATACGTCAAGCAGCTCTTTACCACTCATGCGAAAAAACAGGATTATATGATATCAAAGAGCCTTGTCTGTGCGTCTGCAATGGCTTGTATGTGTATTACTTATCTGATAGGCGGTATTGTCGGGGGTATGTTTGCAGGATATGATGCAACCGTTAACGTAGGCTCGCTTATCGTTGCCGTTATCGGCAAGATCGTGATGTCGCTCGGTTGGGCAAGCCTTTATACTTTCCTCAACGTGATCTTCAGAAGATATTTCGGTATTTCGATCGCTTCAAGCTTCTTCTTCGGAACGGGTATTCTCATCATCGGTGTTGCCGCAATAGTAGAAAATCTTTCCATCCCCACGTTCTTTCTCAACGTTTTTCTCTACGGTGCATCTGTCAACGCCAACCTTTCGAGCGGCATCGGCGCATTGATAGTTTGTATTATAGTTTCCTCGGCATGGGCGGCTTTCTACAACGTCCTCGGCACAAAGCTCCTTTCGGGCAGCGACGTATATTAAGGAGAAAAAGAAAATGAATGCAATAGAAATAAAAGGTCTTTCAAAAAATTTCGGTGAAAAGCAGGCTGTCAGCGGACTTGATATGACAGTACCCATGGGATCGATCTACGGCTTTATAGGCGAGAATGGCTCGGGTAAATCCACTACCGAAAAAATGATCTGCGGATTGATACCGAAAAGCGGCGGCACAATTAAGCTGTACGGCAGAGATCACACCGACAGCGCAGTAAGAGCAAAGGTCGGAGTGCTCATAGAATCTCCCGGCTGCTTTCCCGGCCTGAGCGTGTTTGATAATATGATGCTCCAAGCGGCAAACCTCTCAATCAAAAGCCCCGAGCAAGAGGTTGTCAGGGTGCTTAAAACCGTTCGCATGGAGGGCGCAGCGGGTAATAAATACAAAAATTGCTCGCTCGGTATGAAGCAGAGAGTGGGAATTGCAATGGCTCTTCTCGGAAATCCCAAGCTCCTTGTGCTTGACGAGCCGCTTAACGGCCTTGATGCCGACGGTATGCGCATAATGCGCGAGGTGTTCCGCGACGTTGTTAAGGACGGAGAGCGCAGTATTCTTGTATCGTCGCATCTTCTTGGAGAGCTTCAGAAGGTAGCAACTCATTATGGTATCATTCGCCACGGAAAAATGATAATGGAAATGACAGCGGAGGAGCTTGATGCGAGCTGCCGTACCTACGTGGCACTCAAAAGCGGTGATATGAGCAGAACAAAGATGCTTCTCGGCTGCAAATATTCCCGTGTTGTTGAGGACGAGGCGGGCTATATCCGCGTGTACGACCCGATCTTTGCCGAAGAGATATTAACTTATCTTTACGAAAACGGAATTTCCGTAACAGAGCTCGGCACCGACAAGATCGGACTTGAGGAATACTATATAGATCTTATGAACGGAGGTAGAGAATGATGGAAAACACGGTAAAATTTGATGCCGTCAGCTTTGGCAAACGCCTTGGCAGTATGCTTAGGGTTGATTTCAAGAGAATGTTCAAATCAAAGCTCTTTTACATTGTAATCGCTACAGCCCTCCTCGTGCCTGTCCTTATGACCGTCATGATGACTATGATGGACGGTTCCGAAAGTGTCAATCAGCAGACGGGTGAAGTTACGGTAATAGAGGGTCCCGAAAATGCCTGGCAGAATATAGGCACTCTTCCCGGGGAAGCCTTGGGCGGAGCTGAAATATTCGCCATGTGCAACGTCAACATGGCGTTTATGGGCGTAGCCGTCTTTGTTTGTCTTTTCATTTCCGAGGATTTCCGAAGCGGATATGCGAAAAATTTATTCACCGTCCGCTCTAAAAAGGAAGATTACGTAATTTCAAAAACGCTTGTGGGATTTGTCTCGGGTGCGCTTATGATAATAGCATATTTTATCGGCTCGGCTCTCGGAGGAGCGATCTCGGGTCTTTCATTCGATCTTCACGGCATTGGTGCGGGAAATCTTTTCATGTGCGTGCTTGCAAAAATATTTCTTATGCTTGTATTCGTTGCAATCGACGTACTTGTAAGTGTTGGCGCAAAAGATAAGGCGTGGCTCTGTCTCGTTGGCTCACTTGCGGCATGTATGCTTCTCTTTATGACGGTTTCGATCATCACACCTCTCGGCTCCACACCGATCAACGTTGTACTTTGTCTTGTGGGCGGTGCGCTGTTTGCATTCGGACTCGGCGCCCTCAGCAATACGGTGCTGAAAAAGACAAGTCTGGTGTAATACGGGATTTAATTTCTTTAATTTTCATAAAAACAAGAGGCTGTCTCATTAAGAATTTATGAAAATCAGAGGAAAAATGAAGTAAAAAACATGCGGTTAGCAAATTCTTAATGAGGCAGACTCATG
>CAZTWE010000035.1:0-23111 GCA_964617165.1 uncultured Ruminococcus sp. | reverse complement strand
TTAATTGTCAACCCCTTTTTTAAAAGTTTTTTCGATTTTTTTAAAAAACTTACGAGTTTTTTGAAGTCTGTGACTTTCGACGGAAAGGTTTGAATTATATGCGAACGTTTTGTTAAAAAATGCTCCTTGGCTATTGACAATTACAGTTCACAGTGCTATAATAATTTAGCACTCTAAAGCTGCGAGTGCTAAGGATGTTTTCAAGGAGATTATTATGAGAAAGAAACAATTTAAAACAGAATCACAAAAGCTGCTTGATATGATGATCAACTCAATATATACACACAAGGAAATTTTCCTGCGCGAGCTGATCTCAAATGCAAGTGACGCCGTTGACAAGCTTTATTTCCGTTCACTGACGGATACGTCAATTCCGCTGTCAAAATCCGACTATGCGATATGGCTGAAGGCAGACCCGGAGGCAAGAACCCTCACTATTTCCGACAACGGCTGCGGAATGAGTGAGAGCGAGCTTGAGACAAATCTCGGCACTATCGCAAAGAGCGGTTCGTTTGATTTCAAGCGCGAGCAGGGCAAGGACGAGGCTGTAGATATTATCGGTCAATTCGGTGTTGGCTTCTATTCCGCATTTATGGTGGCAAAGAAAATAAAGGTATTATCCAAGCCATACGGTGAAAGCGTTGCTTACGCATGGGAATCGGAGGGAGCATCGGGATATACGATCTCCGAATGTGACAAGGAAAGCTTTGGAACGGAAATCATCCTATACATTAAGGATGACACGGATGATGATAAATATTCGGAATTCCTTGAAGAATATCGCCTGCGCGGTCTTGTAAAGAAATATTCAGACTACATCCGCTACCCTATCAAAATGGACGTCAAGAACGAAAAGCTCAAGGAAGGCTCGACCGATGAATACGAAACGGTTATCGAAACAGAAATTCTGAACAGCATGGTGCCCATTTGGAAAAAATCCTCCTCCGAGGTAACAGAGGATGAGTACGCAAGCTTTTACACGGATAAGTTCTACGATTACGAAAAGCCTCTCAGAGTCATAGCTCAGAAATCGGAAGGTACTGCTACTTATACGGCGCTTATGTTTATTCCCGCTCATGCACCCTATAATTATTACACTAAGGATTTTGAAAAGGGACTTGAGCTCTATTCAAGCGGTGTTATGATAATGGAAAAATGCGCAGATCTTTTACCTGATTATTTCAGCTTTGTAAAGGGACTTGTGGATTCATCCGATCTATCGCTCAACATTTCCCGCGAGATGCTTCAGCACGACAGGCAGCTCAAGGTTATGGCAAAGGCTATTGAGAAGAAAATTAAAAATGAGCTTGAAAAAATGCTTGAGAGTGACAGAGAGAATTACGAAAAATTCTTTGACGCTTTCGGTATTCAGCTCAAGTTCGGACTTTACTCGGACTACGGCATGCACAAGGACGTGCTGAAGGACCTCGTTCTCTTCCGTTCCTCTTCGGGAAAATACGTATCCCTTAAAGAATACGTTGCAAGCATGAAAGACGGGCAGACCACTATATACTACGCATCCGGTGAAAGCGATACGAAGATAGCTATGCTGCCTCAGGTCGATGCTGCGATATCCCGCGGTTATGAGGTTCTCTACCTCACCGATGACGTTGACGAATTTGCACTCAAAATGCTTGGTAAGTATGACGATAAGGAATTCAAAAACGTTACCGCAGAGGCACTTGATCTTGCAAACGACGAGGAAAAAGCAAAAGCTGAGGAGGCAAATAAAAATGCCAAGGACATGCTCGACTTCATGAAAGATAGCATTGCGAGCGTATCCTCGGTTAAATTCTCCGCAAATCTTACTAAGCATCCCGTATGCCTTTCAAGCGAGGGAGAGCTGTCGGTTGAAATGGAAAAGGTACTGAAAAAGATGCCCGGCGCCGAGGGTGCTCCCGAAGCAAAAGTGGTGCTTGAAATAAATCACTCTCATCCGATTACAGAGAAGCTCTTCAAGCTCTTTGCCGAGGATAAGGACACTCTTGCAAAGTATGCAAAGATACTCTATTCCGAGGCATGTCTTATCGGCGGTGTTTCAATAGATGATCCCGGCGAATTCGCTGAGCTTATATCTTCCCTTATGATTTAAATAAAAGAATGACGCATTTGGGGCTGTCGAATTTAGGCGTAACCGAAAACAAAATTGGCGAGGTAGAAAGAAATTTCCGCCTCGCCACTGCTTTTTTATATCTGATCAGAAAATAAAGGTTGAAAATCCGCTAAGAGTAGCGTATTTTCTCCGTTTTTACCCGAATTTTGTTTTCTATTTTCGCTCTAAATCCGCACGCCCCATGAGTCTGCCTCATTAAGAATTTGCTAACCGCATGTTTTTTACTTCATTTTTTCTCATTTTTTCTCTGATTTTCATAAATTCTTAATAAGACAGCCCCTTTTTTATTATCATTCATCGCTGTTTTTATTATGAATATCTTCCTCGTCTGATTCGCGGTCAGGATCGTGCTCAAAACCGTTCTCGGAATCATGCACCGGAATGTTTTCTGCATGATCTATACGCTCTGATATGATTTTGTTTTCCAAATCAACATCGTATTCGTATATTTTTTCTTCGTACTCAAAACTGATCTCATAAACGTACTTAGTTTTGGGAATGCGATCATCGCGTATCGTTTCTCTGCGAATACTTACGAACACCTTATCAATGTCTTCACGGGGAAGCTCCTTTCCCAGCAGGTCCGAAAGATATTCAAACGTAAGCTCCAGCGCGTCTTCTTTATCCCCATCAAGCTTATCGAGAACGCCGGATATTATATCCTTATGTTCCTCGCGCTCATCCTCGTGATCGCTTTCGTTGTTTTCTTTATCATCGCTATTCCCGTTATCCTCATTTTCCTCACCGTGCTCAGGGTCTTCTCCGGGGCCCTTTTCATTTTCAAATTTATCGCGGTTCAGAAAAGCGTATATTTCATTGAGGTCCTTTATTGCCGAGCCTGCCAGATGCGATATATCGTCAGAGGTATAATCCTCGGTTTCATTGATGATCTTATTTATAAGAGACATCTTACCTACGGATATATTGTTTTCCTTTGCCAAGGCTGCCGTTTCGTCATCAAGCGTCAGATCCTGTGCCACTATCGAGCAGGATATTCCCGAAGTCTGAACTATTTCATTTACGTCGCTGACTATTCCGGAAAGCAGATACTTAAATTTCTCGCCATTTTCCGCATTCATACTTACCAGCATTGAATTCGACTCTGCATTCATGTAACCGTTCATATACATCGAGCCTATAATAGCATTCAGCGCCGTTTTGAGGTTTACGCCCGAAAGCTGCATATCTCCGAGAACTGTTTTCGCATCATCATTGGCAGCGTTACAGGATATGACGATCCTCTCCTCGCTGACCTGCATCTCTATACTTGGGTTTACGTCTATATATATGCTGGCAAGCTCGGGAGTGACGTTTTCGGGTGCTTTATCGACATTCAGATTTATCATATTACCCAAAACAAGTCCGACTATGAACACTATGATCATCGATGCCGCTACGGTTGCGTACTTTGTAATGCCTAAGCCCGAAATACGTTTTTTTGTATTTTTGTTTACTATGACAGAGCTTCCGAGCTCCGAGTTTATTCTATCCTCGTTTTCGCAGGAGTTCATGATACGCCCCAAAATATCCGGCGTTTCTTCGGAGAACGAGGTCTTTATTTTGTTCTTTATATCTTTATCGTTCATCTTCATACCTCCTGTGCGACTTCTCTTAGCTTTTTTATTGCTCTGTTGTATTTGGAAAGTACCGTTGCCAAGGGTCTGCCCGTGGTCTCGGCAATCTCACGGTGCTTCATACCTGCTACCGCATGAAGAACAACTATCTCCCTCTCGTCCTCGCTGAGAATTTTCAACAGCTGCCTTACAAAATCATTTTTTATCGCAGCATCCTCGAACGAGCTATCAGCCTGCTCAATATCCGAAATGCTCTCATCATACGAAATATGCCGTCCCTTCAGCTCTCTGTGCCGACGACTTACGTTCATGGCTATCGTTATTATCCATGCCATAGGCTTACCTTGCGGCTTGTACTTTGAAGAATATCTGTATATTTTTACGAAGGTATCGTGGAGCACGTCTTCCGCATCGGCAGAATTGCGTAGCTTGGAAAGCGCATAAGCATATATGTCATCCTTTATAAGCGAGTAAAGTACACCTATCGCGTCCTTATCTCCGCTACTCATTTTCCGCAATAAGTCTTCAATTGTCTCATCCCTTGTACGGATATCCTCTAATTCGAAAAAGACAAACACGTTGCTATCCCCTTTGCTTTTTGTTACGGGAGAACTGCCTCTCCCGTACTATATTGTATCAAATCAACGATCAAAAATCAAGGGGCAGAAAACATTATCTTTAAGCGACAGGCTGCTCCTCTGAGGACTCTTCTGCCTCGGAGCTGTCCTCTACGGGCTGCTCGGGAGTTGCTTCGCTGTTTACCTCGACGGATACGTTAAGTGCCTCACCGTTAAGCTCTGCTTTAATAATCGTAGCAGTAAAGGCTTCAACAAGAACCTTGTATTCGTCTTTGTCTGTTGTTTCGATCTCAACAAATATCAACGCACCCTTTTCATTCTTGGATACCTTAACATCGGTCTTTTCGATCTTGTCAGCATCTATAGCGAACTTTTCTATTACGGCTTCAAGCGCGGCGGTTCTTCCTATACATTCCTTCTTTTCATCCTTGCCGCCCTCGCCGAAAATAGCATCCTTTATCTGATCAAGGTAGTCATCGTGCTTATCCATCCATTGATCAAACATCTCACCGTATTCATCTTTTTTATCTTCAAGCATGCCTTTGATGAAATCCTGATTTTCGTCAAGGAACTTGTCGATCTCTTCCTCGATATCTATTTCTTCATGCTCTTCGATCTCTTTTTCAAGTATTTCTCCGTTTTCGGCAGATATTTCATATTCATACTCATTACCGCCGTATACGAATTTAACTTCATATATCATTTTACCGTCATCTCTGGAAATATACGCACGAAGGTGCTCAACGTCAGATTCGGTAACTGTAAGCTCTTCTGTGGAAATATCCGCGAGAGCTGCCGCTATTGCATTCTCAGTGCCTAAGTAAACGTCCTCAAGTGCTTTCTCAAACTTCTTGAAGTACTTCTGAACGTCCTCACCTGTTTCACCCAGGATAAGCGAAAGATCGCTCATCTTCAAGCCTGCCAAATCCTCCTCGGAAAGCTCGGGGAACTCGCCTCTTATCTTCTCTATAACGTTTGCCTTACCTTTTGAAATGTCATAACGCTCTGCAAGCTCTGCAAGCTCTGCCTTTACGCTCTCCTCAAGCTCGTCGATTTCCTGCTCAATGATCCTTGCATGCTTACCGTGCTTTTCAAATGCGTGGTTGATCTTCTCATTAAGCTTTTCGGAAAGCTCAGCCTTGATCTCTTCGGTCTGCTTTTCAACAGAAACAAGCACTGAGATTTCTTCCTCTGTTGCATATCCCTCTTCAACTACCTTGTCAAGTATCTCTTCAACTGCATCTTCATAGGTCTCACCGTCTACGTCAATCTCAGCTACGATAGCCTCGCCATCCTCGTTTGCGCCCTCAACTGTGATGACGGTTTCGTTTTCGTCAAGATAAACCTTTACGCTCGGGTTTATATCAAGTGTGAAAATAGATGCAGCGGTAGCATCAAGCTTACCGTCATCATTTACTGCGGGAACCTGGCATCCTGCAAGGCAGGTTACGCAAAGTACCATAATAAGTACGATTGAAAGTGCTGTTTTTTTCATTTTTTATTCCTCCTGAAAGTGTTTTTTTAAAGAACTTTTTTGCCCTTTCATACAATAAACAAAGCAAAGGCGGTTTTTATTGCAAAAAATCAAAAAAAAAAATTTTTTATCCTCCCAAGCTTATTGACTTTTAGCCGCAGGTATGAGATAATATAGTAGTAATATATTTTAGGAGGACTTTGATTTGCTTTCGGTTTTACTCAAAAAAATCAAAGAATCTGCGGTTTCGGTGTTACCCGTTGTTGCGATAGTGTTTGTTTTAAATCTCACACCTCTCGTAAACTTTGAGTTAAATGAAATCGTTACTTTTTTGATCTCGGCAGCATTTTTGATTTTCGGTATAGGTCTGTTTAATCTTGGAGCCGACCTTGCCATGACACCTATGGGTGAACACATCGGATCCGGTCTTACGAAGCTTCGCAGCGTTATGATCCTTCTGTCCGTTGCATTCGCTATGGGTATTCTTATAACGGTTGCAGAGCCTGATCTCTCCGTTCTTGCAAACCAGGTAAGCGGCATAATGAACGGAACTGTGCTGATACTCACGATAGGTGTGGGAGTTGGCTTCTTCCTCGTTATGGCTATACTTAAAATCGTATTCCGCAAGTCGCTTTCTTCAATGCTCATGTTCTTCTACATGATGCTCTTTGCGTTTACTGCACTTGTAATAATTCGCGGCAACTCACCTCTTATCCCCCTTTCATTTGATTCCGGCGGAGTTACCACAGGCCCCATAACCGTACCTTTTATAATGGCACTGGGCGTTGGAATAGCATCCACTATAGGCGGTAAAAATTCCAGCGAAAACTCATTCGGTCTTATTGCACTGTGCTCCGTAGGTCCTATGCTTGCAGTTCTCATACTCAGCTGCTTTGCAAACGGCAGCCTTGAATATGTTCCGGACTACGGATTTAACAACGATTTCTTAAACATAATCACGACGTTCTTACAGACCTCCAAGGAGGTGCTTATCGCGCTTGGACTTATCGTAGCATTCTTCGTTGTGCTCCAGATAGTTTGTCTGAAGCTCCCGAAAAAGAAGCTTATCCAGATAGCGATAGGCTTGCTGTATACCTTCTTTGGACTTGTTATATTCCTTTCTTCAGTTTCTATCGGCTTTATGCCTATAGGCTATAAGCTCGGCTCTGAGCTCGGAGATCACAAGATAGTATTTATAGTTTTAAGCTTTATTATCGGCATGGTAGTCGTTCTCGCGGAGCCTGCGGTTCACGTGCTTAACAAGCAGGTTGAAGAGATCACCGAGGGAACGGTTTCGAAGCAATCCATGATGATAGCCCTTTCGATTGGTGTTGGCTTATCCATAGGTCTTTGCGCACTCAGAATAGTATTCAGCTTCTCTATTTTGTATTATCTTATACCCGGATATCTCATCTCACTGGGACTTTCATTCTTCGTTCCCCCGCTATATACGGCTATAGCGTTCGACTCGGGCGGAGTTGCCAGCGGTCCTTTGACGTCAAGCTTCATTCTCCCCTTTGCGGTTGGCGCATGCGTTGCCATAGCAGGTAATCCCAACAGTGTTCTTACAGATGCGTTCGGAATAGTTGCAATGGTTGCAATGGCTCCCCTGATCACAATACAGCTTCTCGGCTTCAGAGCTATAGTTGCCAAGAAGATACGTGACAGAGTTGCCGTTAACAGAATTCTTAATGCGGATGATGAACAGATCATCGATTTTATGTAAAGGAGGACACACAGTATGGCAAAATTCAAGGCGCAGAAAAACGTTCGCGCAAAGAATAAAGCTGAGCAAAGCAGCTCAATGACCGCTCCTGATAAAATGCAGCTCCTCTTTACTGTCGTAAACAGAAACAAAACCGAATTTTTCGTTGATTTCCTTTACGGTTTCAATATAAACATGCAAATGGTGCTCTCCGCACAGGGAACAGCAAGTGATCAGATAATTTCGCTTCTCGGACTTACGGAAAATGAAAAATCGGTCATTATAAGCGTTGTCAGACGTGATAAGGCAAAGGAAGCTCTTGAGGCTCTTGAAGAAAAATTCAAATCGGTTAAAGGGGCTAAAGGAATTGCCTACACAGTACCCATGAGCAGCACTATCGGAGTTGCTATTTATCAATTTCTTTCAAACACAACAAACGGAGGTGCAAGATAATGAGCACGTACAAGCATGAGGTTATATTCTGCGTAGTAAACGCCGGATTTTCAGATGAGGTAATGGATGCGGCAAGAGAATTCGGTGCAAGAGGCGGAACGGTTATCCGCGCAAGAGGTACCGCAAATGCGGAAGCGGAAAAGCTCTTCAACATAGCTATTCAGCCCGAAAAAGAGATAGTTATGATACTTGTTGAAGCAAAGCTTAAAAACGATATTCTCCATGCACTCTATAAGGCTGTCGGACTTAACACTCCCGGTCAGGGCATAGCGTTTACAATGCCCGTAGAGAGCGTTGTAGGACTTGCCGAAGCTCCGATCAATGATACTAATGATACTAATACTACGGAAGATAAAGCCGAATAAGGTCAAGCTCGGAGTGCCTTACGGCAACTGAATTTCATCTTTTAAAAAAGAGCAAACATACAAGATTTTTTCGTCTTGCGCGTTTGCTCTTTTTGCGGTTATAAGAGTTTGTTACAGGCTATACCTGAATTTACTGTTCGATTACATCTACATTTTTAAACATATAGCTTGAGGAGTTCCGACAAACGGGAATATTATCACCGACGTAATCCTGCAAGATCAGCTTCTCGGTAAGCACGTATCCGTAATCGGTAAAGGCTGCATCGCTTATATCTTCGTACAAATACGTAGCTTTACTGTATGATGTAAAATTCTCTATTAAGGTCACGGTTATTGGCATATAGCAGGTATATCCGAAGTTCCATGTTCCGTATTCAGAAGAGTCCGAATCATAACCCGAATGTATTATATAACCGATTGAGTAAGACGTAGAGGTATCAAGGCTTTCACCGCGATAGCTGAAATAAGTAGGATGCGCACGGTGGGTACAATTCTTCATGACGATATTTCCTCTGAAGGATGCGCCGTAATCGTCTCTGAGATTTATAAAAGATTGACCGGATATTCTCGTTACGTTTTCGAGATAAAGCTCACCGCCGCCGATAACGTTCAGGGTATGTCCCATAATACTGTCGGTAATTCGGACGTTCCATGCACCCTGATGTGCGTCAAAGCGGTTCAGTTCGCATTTGTCCAGCACGATGTTTTTTGAAAAGCTGCTCGCCATTATTCCGTAATATCTCATATCACCGAGACCGGTTCCCTTATCGTTATACTGCGTAACTCCCCGTAAAGTGACGTTTGTGCTGTATTCAATAACGAAATCGTATGAACCTGATCTGACATAGCTGACGTCGCCATTGCTGCTTGTGCTTTCATAAAAATACATTGTACGACCGGTAAGACTGCAATCTGTAACAAGCAGATTGTTCGTTTCATCTATATAGAGAAATCCTTTATTGTATGGATAGCTTTCGCGGCGGGAGCCGTAGAGCGCGGCTGCTTCGTCGTAATCGGTATCCAGATCGGGTTCACCCATCATTCGGTGAGTAATATTGCTGACGGTTACATTCGATCGCTGCAATTTAAATCCGCGCGAGTAGCCTTTATATTCTATTTTATAATCGGTTTCGGAAAGCGTTACGTTACAGATGTTGTAAAATACACCGTTTTCTATAGTTATGGATGCATCATCCGCTCTCCAAACGGTTATTTCAGTTATGTTATCAAAATTAAACACCACTGCTGTACCGTCTGAAAGGGTACCGTCCGGATTTACAAGGAAAACGTCTGTTCTGTCAGCACCGGAATTCTCGTTTGCTCCGTATCTTATATAATCTTTTTTGTTACTGTTCACCACACGCACAAGGCTTTGTACGTCAATATGCCCTACAAGCCAGCTTATGGACGTATCATTCTCTCGGAGCGATACGTTTCCGAATTCGGATTCTATATTTGAGCCGCTGTAGGTAACTGCACTGCTGTCTCTTTCGGTAGTAAACAAAGTAAGAGACCTATACTTATATGCGTTTGAGCCGCGGTCGTCAATATAAAACGTTGCACCGTTAAAATCTACGTTAGTTTTTATCGGTATCGTTTTTGTGAAGCTGTCGGGGCTGATATAATACTCGGCGTTTTCCTCTGCAAGTACCTTCTGTCCGCACTGATTTGCGTAGATATGCGTCTTTAGAATTGCTGCAAAATCATCGGTTTCCCCGTCGCCTACAGCACCGAAATCGCAATATCTCGCGATACTGACGTTATCGGTGTACGTATAACCGTTTTCAATATCAACCTTTCCGCTCTTTGAAAAGAAACAGCTATCTGCGAATTTCACGAACGATTTATTGAATGCGTTCGCGTAGGCACATTCCACCAGAAAATCATTTTCGCTGACGTATGCCCTGAATCCATCCGCACCGGCATCAGTGACCATTCGTATTATAAATGCATTATCAATCGAGTCAAGCGAGTCTGTATTACTTTGCTCCAACCAATAACCCGATGCGTCAAACAGATCCTCCCTGAAAGATTCGATGTCGCTTTTGTTAAAGTTGCCAATACCGTCTAAATCATAGACTAAGGTGTACTTTGACAGATCTATTCCCGATATATTTACAGATTCAATTTTGTATTCGGTCAGCTTCTCGCTGTAATAGAGCCTATCTATAGAAAGTGATCTCAGTGAGTTTGTATCATCGGTTATTCCGAAAGTTTGTTCCACAAAATCGGAAAATACCGATGCCGTAAGCGACGGTGTGCCTGCGGCTATAACTACTCTGTCTCCGATCACCTGTATAACATAGCCCTCAGCACCGAGATATCGATCACTTATGCTGCAAGCGGCAGGGCGATTTTTTGCATTACACCCGATGATGATCTCACATTCACTGACAGCGGTAGCGTTCGTATCTCTTACGGGATCGTCAACGATAACGTTAAGCTTGCGGAGCTGCTGCGCCAGCTTATTCGCTACTCTTGCTCCGTCGCCACCTGATGCACTCGTATATACTATTTTGAAATTTGCTTTTTGTTCCGAGATAAGTGATAGTTTCGTAGGATCTTCCACTTCTGTATTGTTTGAATTATTGTCATTATCACTTAAATTTTCGTCTTTATTCTCATCATTCGGTGTATTTTCACCGTCGGTATCTGTATTTCCGTTATTCTGATTGCCACTCGGAGAATATATGCAAGACGTAGCGAGCATACAGAACAAAATCAAAAAAATTATTGAAAGTCTCTTTAAGCAGTTATGCTTCATTTTCACTACACTCCTTCACTGTGGAAATTTCGGTAAAACAAAAAATTCACCGATTAAAGTTTAACAGATTTTATTTGAAAAAGCAATTGATAAATGTCACTTTAATATGGCAAAATGTCACCTGAGTAAACAATCTGTATCTGTGAAAGATTTAAGTGCAAATAGAATTGTATAGAAAAAGGCTGAGCCCTATGCTTTGTGAAAAGCTTTTGACTCAGCCCATGTTTTATTTATAGGAAATTACTTGTTTCCCTCTGTGGTCTCTTCTGCCTTAACCGCTACGAGCTTAACGATTGCCTTCTCAGCACCGTCACCACGGCGGGGGCCCATCTTGAGTACCTGAGTATAACCACCGTTAAGGTTTGCATAGTCGCCTGCGATAACAGTGAATACTTTCTTTGCTACATCTTCCTTTGTAATAAAAGCAAGTGCTGCACGGTAGGAAGCAAGGTCGCCCTTCTTACCGAGGGTGATCATTTCTTCAGCCTTAGCTGCAACTTCCTGTGCTCTTGTATATGTTGTTTCGATCTTGCCGTTTTCAAGAAGAAGAGTAACCATGCCTCTGAGCATAGCTTTACGCTGTGCAGTTGTTCTGCCAAGCTTTCTCATGTATGTGTCCTCCTAATTCTTATTCTTCGCTCTTCTTAAGGCTAAGGCCCAAAGATGCGAGCTTCTGCATAACTTCCTCAAGAGACTTACGACCAAGGTTTCTTACCTTAATCATATCCTCTTCAGTTCTGTTGATCAAATCTTCTACTGTGTCAATGCCTGCGCGCTTCAAGCAGTTAAAGCTACGTACAGACAAATCAAGCTCCTCAATGGTCATCTCGAGAACTTTTTCTTTCTTAACCTCAGGTCTTTCAACCAGGAACTCTTCTCTCTGTGCCTTATCAGACATATCGATGAAGAGCTTGAGGTGCTCATTGAGAACCTTGGCTGCGAGAGAGACAGCTTCCTTTGCGGTGATGGTTCCGTTTGTGAGAACCTTCATCATCAGTCTATCAAAGTCAGTAGCACTACCTACACGTGTATTCTCAACGTTGAATTCAACCTTGTATACAGGTGTGAAGATAGAGTCAACAAAGATAAGTCCGATAGGAGCGCCTACGTTTGCGCCTACGCTTGCAAGATAGAGCTGCTTATTAACCTCAGAGGAACGGTATGCACGGCCCTCATCAAAGGTAAGCTCCATATAGAAGCGAGCATTCTCGCTTACAGTACAAATGTGATGCTTGGGATTGAGTACAGTGAAATCTGCATCGGGAACTATATCTCCCGCAGTTACCTCACAAGGTCCTGTTACGTCAATAACTACGGTCTTGGGACCCTCGCACTCAAGCTTCGCAACAATGCCCTTAACGTTAAGAACGATCTCCGGAACATCCTCTGTTACACCGTTGCAAGCAGAGATCTCATGGAGTACACCGTCGATCTTGATGCTAGTTGCAGCATATCCGGGAAGTGTGGAAAGAAGAATTCTTCTAAGAGCGTTTCCGAGAGTTGTGCCGTATCCTCTTACAAGAGGCTCGGCAACGAAAATTGCTTCGCTTTCGTCATCTCTTGTGTTCGTTGCGGTAATATTGAACTTTTCCATTGCGTTCATCATTGTAAATATCCTCCTGTTTTTCTTTTAATTGGTTTCTTCATATAAGAAGAAAGCTGTATAAACAGATACAATCCCTGCGAGAAAAATACGAAGATAACTCCACATTTTTTCTCGTAGGACGTATCGGAGGGATTACTTGGAATAGAGCTCGACGATAAGCTGCTCGTTAAACTCAAAGTCGATGTCTTCTCTTGCGGGAAGAGCAACTACCTTAGCTGCGAGGTTCGCTGCATCCTTCTCGATCCACTTGGGAACGATAGCGGTTGCCATACCCTCACCGAGAGCCTTGATCTTAACACTTTCCTTGCTTGTTTCCTTAACGGCGATCACGTCACCTGCTTTAACAAGGATAGAGGGGATGGATACCTTCTTACCGTTGAGTGTGAAGTGACTGTGAAGAACAAGCTGACGAGCTTCCTTTCTGGATGCTGCCATACCCATTCTGTATACTACGTTATCAAGGCGTCTTTCAAGAAGGATAAGGAGGTTTGCACCTGTGATACCTTCCATCTTTTCAGCCATTTCATAATAGTGCTGGAACTGACCTTCAAGAACACCGTAGTAACGTCTAGCCTTCTGCTTCTCACGAAGCTGTCTGCCGTATTCTCCGACCTTTTTACGAGCCGCACCGTGCTGACCGGGTGCTGTGCTTCTGTGGTCAAATGCGCATTTGCCGTTTGTGCAACGCTCGCCCTTGAGATAGAGCTTGCAGCCTTCACGACGGCAAAGCTTACAGTTAGCGCCTGTATATCTTGCCATTTTCAAATACCTCCATTTAATTAAACGCGTCTGCGCTTAGGAGGACGACAACCGTTGTGAGGAATCGGTGTAACGTCCTTAATCATAGTGATCTCAAGTCCTGCGGTTGCAAGAGCACGGATTGCAGATTCTCTACCTGCTCCGGGGCCTCTTACAAGAACCTCAACAGTCTTCATACCCTGATCAACAGCGATTTTACCTGCATGCTCTGCAGCAGTCTGAGCTGCGTAGGGTGTAGACTTCTTGGAACCCTTGAATCCCATTTCACCGGAAGTACCCCAAGCGATTACGTTGCCCTGCATATCTGTAATAGAAACGATTGTGTTGTTGAAAGTAGAGCGAATATGTGCTACGCCTTTTTCAACGTTCTTACGCTCGCGGCGTTTTTTAACAACCTTCTTAGCTACTGCCATCTCGGTTTACTCCTTATTTCTTCTTATTTGCAATGGTCTTTGCGGGACCTTTTCTTGTTCTTGCATTCGTCTTTGTACGCTGACCTCTTACAGGAAGACCCTTTCTGTGTCTTGTACCACGATAGCAATTTACTTCTACAAGTCTCTTGATGTTAAGAGCTACCTCACGGCGAAGGTCACCCTCTACGCTGTAGTTAGCTTCGATTTCATCACGAAGGCTTGCAATTTCACCTTCGGTAAGATCCTTTGCACGGGTATCGGGATTGATACCGGTCTTTGCAAGGATATCCTTGGAGCTCTTAAGTCCAATACCGTAAATGTAAGTCAACGCAATCTCGATGCGTTTGTTATTGGGAATATCAACACCAGCTATACGAGCCATTTCGATATATACTCCTTTTTTAATTTAGTCGTCTGATATGCTAATTAACCCTGACGCTGTTTGTGCTTAGGGTTCTCGCAAATGACCATTATCTTACCGTGTCTCTTAATGATCTTGCACTTTTCGCATATTTTTTTGACGGAAGGCTTAACTTTCATTTTTAATACCTTTCCTTTCAGAAATAAATAAGTTTTACTTCTTTCTCCAGGTTATACGTCCCTTTGAGATGTCATAAGGTGAAACCTCAACGGTTACAGTATCTCCTACGAGAATTTTGATATAGTTCATACGAAGCTTACCGGAAATCGTTGCTGTCACTATGTGACCGTTCGGAAGCTTTACCTTGAAGATCGTGTTGGGAAGTGCTTCCACTACCTGACAATCCTCAAATTCAATCATGTCATTCTTAGCCAAAACGTTTTCCTCCATTTAACCGACGTTTACATCGGTAAGTATTAACGGATCTCCATCTGTTACTAAAACGGTATTTTCATAGTGCGCGGATAATTTTCCGTCCAACGTTACCACCGTCCAACCGTCTTTTAGCACCTTTACATTGTACGTGCCTGCGTTTACCATAGGCTCTATCGCCAGCGTCATGCCGGGATAAAGTCTGATACCTCGGATGCGTTGCCTGTAATTCGGGATATTCGGATCCTCGTGCAGATCCTTGCCTACACCGTGCCCCACGTAATCTCTCACAACCGTAAAGCCGTTCGAAATGACGAAATCCTCAACCGCTGCGCCAATGTCTCCGACCCGACAGTCTGCCTTAGCAAACTTTATCGCCTCGAAAAAGCTCTTTTCAGTGACCGAAATAAGCTTCATAGCCTCATCGCTTACCTTGCCGACAGGAAACGTTCTTGCACTGTCGCCATTATAGCCGCGGTAGCGTGCGCCAACATCAACTTTAACGATATCGCCTTCCTGAAGGATCACCCGCTTGGAAGGTATTCCGTGTATAACTTCTTGATTGAGCGAGATACATGCGCTTCCGGGGAAGCCGCCGTAACCCAAAAATGATGGGGTAGCACCGCACTTTTCAATGTAGCGCTGTATTTTCGTGTCTATCTCTTTTGTTGAGATGCCGGGGCGGATCAGGTCCTTTGCGACCATCAATGCCTCTGCGGTGATACGCCCGGCAATCTTCATAAGAGCTATCTCATCTGAAGTCTTTATTACGTACATAACTTAAACTTCAAGTGCCTTGATAGTGCGGCACGAAATCTCCTCAACAGTACCTACACCGTCCACTATGCTGAGCTTTCCGCACTTAGCGTAATAGTCCTTCAGCGGCTCGGTGGTGCTGTGATATACCTCAAGTCTCGACAATACAACCTCCGGAGCATCATCGCGGCGGATGGTAAGCTCCACAGAACATTTATCGCAGGTCTTACCGTCCGCTGAGGGATTGTAGACCGTATGATAGGATGCTCCGCATACGGGGCAAACTCTTCTGCCTGACATTCTCTCTACGATAGCGTTGTCCGGCACCTCGATAGAAACGATCTTGTCAAGCTCGATGCCCATGCTGTCAAGAGCCTCAGCCTGAGGTACGGTTCTGGGAAATCCGTCAAGAATGAAACCATTCTGACAGTCTGATTTTGCAAGGCGTTCTTTGATGATGCCGATAACGACATCATCGGGAACAAGCTCGCCTGCTTCAATAAATTTTTTGGCTTTGAGTCCCATTTCGGTTCCGTTTTTCAGAGCCTCGCGGATGATATTACCAGTAGAAATGGTAGGAATACCGAGCTTCTGCGCGATAATTTCAGCCTGAGTTCCTTTTCCGGCACCGGGAGCGCCAAGAAAAATTATCTTCATATTCTACTCCTGTGCAATTAATTAAAGGAAACCTTTATAGTTACGCATAGTGAGCTGAGCTTCAAGCTCTCTGAACGTTTCGATAGCGACACCGACAACGATAAGTATCGACGTACCACCGAACGTGAATATATTTGTAAGGTTGGTTACAGTGTTCTTTATAGTAGCCTCAACATAAGTGAGCCATATCTCGTTTATCTCAGGAGAGATAGAGCCGCGCAGGATCCATGAAAGGATGTGCTGGATGATGTGAGGTCCTGTAATTACGGGAAGTATCGCGATGATACCAAGGAAGAGCGCGCCAACAAGAGTTACCTTGTTGAGTATCTTGCGGATGTAGTCCGCAGTAGGTCTGCCCTGTCTGATACCGGGGATCGCGCCGCCCTGCTTCTTAAGATTGTTTGCAACCTCCATAGGATCGAAAGTGATCTGTGTATAGAAATATGCAAATGCAATGATAAGTATGAACAGAGATACAGGATAAATTACACCGTCAGATGCAAACAGCTTGCATACTGTTCCCCAGAAGCTCTCTGTTTCGGTTGTTACACCGCAAAGTGCGAGTATCGTGGGAAGAAGCGATACAATGGAGCTTGCAAAGATGATAGGCATAACGCCCGTCATGTTAAGCTTTATAGGTAAATTCGAGCTTTGTCCGCCATACATTTTACGGCCAACAACTCTCTTTGCATACTGGATAGGAATTCTTCTCTCAGAACCCGTTACCCAGATGATAAACACTACAAGTGCTACCATCAATACAAGGAATACAATAGCAAACAGCGTGGAAATTATTCCGTAAAGCCAAGCCTTGTTCTCATACTGATAGGTATCTATAACGATAGCGACAAGATTATAGATGAGCGAGGGGATAGAGGAAACGATGTTCGCGAAGAGTATTATCGAGATACCGTTACCAATTCCTCTTTCATTTATTCTCTCAGCAAGCCACATGATTATGGATGCGCCCGCAACGTAGCAAGCTACAATCACTATTCCGTAGAACCAGAACATACGAGGATTATCCTCTGCGGTAGCTGCATTTGTCAGCATATCGTTGTTCTTGAGCAGGAAGTAGTATCCGATAGCGGTTACGATAGCAAGGATAACCGTTACTATTCTTGTAATGAAGTTCATCTTCTCTTTATCGTTCTTAGCAAGCTCACCGAGCTTAGGGAAAACTATACCGAGAAGCTGAATTATAATGGATGAGTTGATGTAAGGTGATACTCCAAGAGCAAACAGAGTAGCCGTAGCGAGTGAGCCTCCGGAAAGAGTGTTCATGTATCCGAGGATCGTATCTCCGAAATAGCTATTGAAGTTATTTGCCTCTACAAAAGGAACGGGGATAACAGTACCGATACGGTAAAGAACAAGAATGAATAACGTGAATATTATCTTACTTCTTATATCCTTTGTATTCCAAGCGTTCTTGAGAGTCTGAAGCATTTATACCACCTCAGTCTTTCCACCTACTGCCTCGATCTTCTCTTTAGCAGAAGCTGAGAAGACTGCCGCCTTAACAGTGAGTTTCTTTGTGAGTTCGCCTTCGCCGAGGATCTTGATGCCGCAGCAAGCGGTATTGATCAATCCGGCCTTGAGGAGAGCAGCACTGTCAACTACATCACCATCGTTGAATTTGTTCAAAGCCGATACGTTAATAGCAAAGTACTGCTTTGCGAATCTTGCGTTATTAAAGCCTCTTTTGGGAAGCTTTCTGTAGAGCGGAAGCTGACCGCCCTCAAAACCGGGTCTTACACCGCCGCCGGAACGTGCGTTCTGGCCCTTGTGTCCCTTACCGGCTGTTTTTCCGTTTCCGGAACCTGCGCCTCTACCTTTGCGGAAGGATGCCTTTGTGGAGCCTTCTGCGGGTGAAAGTTCATGGAGCTTCATTTTATATCCTCCTTTCAATTCCGATTAAACGGTTTCTACTTTTACAAGGTGCGAAATTGCCTTGATCTTGCCCTGAACTGCCTCGTTATCTGCAACAACGACGTAGTCGCCGGGTCTCTTGAAGCCGAAAGACTTTGCGGTTGCGATCTGAGCAGGCTTACGAGCTATAAGGCTCTTTGTGAGTGTAATCTTAATGTTTGCCATTTCGAATACCCCCTTACGCCTTGATATCTTCTACGGGAAGTCCGCGAAGAGCTGCGATTTCTTCTGCTGTTCTAAGAGCCTTGAGTCCCTCAAAGGTAGCCTTAACTACGTTTGTGGGATTGGATGAACGAAGGCACTTAGCACGAATGTTCTTGACACCGGCAAGCTCAAGGATGATACGAACTGTACCGCCCGCGATAATACCGGTACCGGGAGCAGCGGGCTTAAGAAGCACCTTACCTGCGCCGTACTCACCAATTACCTCGTGAGGAATTGTGGTTCCGTTAAGAGATACCTTGATGAGATTTTTCTTTGCATCCTCAATTCCCTTGCGGATCGCATCGGGAACTTCGGCTGCTTTACCGAGGCCGAAGCCTACATGTCCATTTCCGTCGCCTACTACCATGATAGCTGCAAAACGAGCGATTCTACCGCCCTTTACGGTCTTGGAAACACGGTTTAATACTACAAGCTGCTCCTGAAGATCAAGCTCAGCTGCATTGATTCTCTTTGCCATGTTTATTCTCCTTATAGAATGTTTCTTGTGGAAACAGTGTACAAACCAGCGATTAGAACTTGAGGCCGCCTTCTCTTGCGCCTTCTGCTAATTCTGATACACGTCCGTGATAAATGTAGCCACCGCGGTCAAATACTACTGCGGAAATGCCTTTTTCGATTGCTCTCTGTGCGAGAGTGTTACCAACTTTTCTGGCAGCCTCCTTGTTGGAGCCGATACCGTCAAAGTCCTTTTCATAAGTGCTTGCGCTTGCGAGTGTTACGCCCTTAACGTCATCAATGATCTGTGCAGATATGTGAGCATTGGAACGATATACAGCAAGGCGGGGTCTCTCGGCTGTACCGGAAATCTTACCGCGAACTCTGCTGTGTCTCTTAAGGCGCTGCGCGTTACTGTCTGTTCTTTTAACCATCTTAACGCTCTCCTTTCATTACTTACCGGTTTTTCCGGCCTTGCGGCGAATCTTTTCACCGGTGTACTTGATACCCTTACCAAGGTAGGGCTCGGGAGGTCTCTTGGATCTGATAACAGCTGCTACCTGACCAACAGCCTGCTTATCAATACCCTTTACGATGATAGTTGTGCTATCGGGAGTTTCAAATGTGATACCGTTGCCCTCTTCGAATACAACGGGGTGAGAATAACCGAGACCGAGAACGATCTTGCCATTCTGCTTTTCAACCTTGTAACCAACACCGACGATCTCGAGCTTCTTTGCGTATCCTGCTGTTACGCCTACGATCATGTTGTTGAGAAGAGTTCTCGTAAGACCGTGAAGAGCGCGCATCTCTTTCTCATCATTGGGGCGGGATACTACGATAGTTGCGCCCTCCTGCTTGATTTCGAGAGCAGAGCAGAAGGTCTGCTTAAGCTCACCGAGAGGTCCTTTAACTGTTACTGCATTACCCTCTGCTACAGTTACTGTAACGTTTGCGGGTACTGCAATTGGTTCTCTACCAATTCTTGACATTGTTCATTACCTCCCTATCTTACCATACGAAGGCGAGAACTTCGCCACCGACATTGGCCTGTCTTGCTTTCTTGTCAGTCATAACGCCCTTGGAGGTCGATACGATTGCGATACCAAGACCGTTCATAACCTTAGGCATATCCTCACAGTTGGAGTAGATACGCAGACCGGGCTTCGATACTCTTCTGATACCGTGAATAACCTTCTGCTTACCCTCAACGTACTTGAGTGTAATTCTGATTATACCCTGCTTGCCATCCTCAACTACCTGATAGCCTCTGATATATCCCTCGTCAGCGAGAATCTGAGCGATGGACTTCTTCATGTTAGACGCGGGAACGTCTACTGTTTCGTGCTTCGCATTATTTGCATTTCTTATTCTTGTGAGCATATCTGCGATTACGTCTGAAATTTGCATTATTTTATCCTCCTATATGCAAGTTCATTTTCTTGCTACCGAAGTCTCCTTCGGTGCCAGCTCGGCGGTTAAACACGGAGAGGATTTACCTCACCGATGTTTCCTTCCGACAGTTAAAGAGAAATTTGGATTACCACGATGCCTTTCTCACACCCGGGATCTCGCCTTTGTAAGCAAGCTCACGGAAGCAGATACGGCAAATTCCGTACTTACGGAGGTAGGCATGAGGTCTACCGCAGATCTTGCATCTGTTGTAAGCTCTTGTGGAGTACTTGGGCTCCTTCTGCTGCTTGAGAACCATTGACTTCTTAGCCATTTTTTATTCCTCCTTAGTTACTCTGTGCAAAGGGAGCGCCCATAAGAGCGAGCATCTCTTTTGCTTCTTCGTCAGTATTTGCTGTAGTTACGAAAACTATATCCATACCGCGAATTTTCTCAACCTTATCATACTCGATCTCAGGGAAGATGAGCTGCTCCTTAAGGCCAAGTGCATAGTTGCCTCTGCCGTCGAAGCCATTGGGGTTGATACCCTTGAAGTCACGAACTCTGGGGAGTGCGAAGCTGAAGAGCTTATCCATAAACTCATACATCTTCTCGCCGCGGAGCGTAACCTTAACACCGATCTTCATGCCCTCACGGAGCTTGAAGTTAGCGATGGATTTGTGTGCATAAGTGGGAACTGCCTTCTGGCCGGAGATAAGAGTGATCTCTTCGATTACCTTATCTATAACCTTGGAGTTGTCCTTTGCATCGCCGCAACCTACGTTGATAACGATCTTGTTGAACTTCGGAATCTGCATTACCGAAGAATACTCGAACTTCTTCATGAGTGCGGGAGCAACTTCGTTCTTATACTTTTCAGAAAATCTAGACATTGTTTTGCTTCCTCCTCATTAAATTTCTTCGCCGCACTTAGCGCAAAGACGGATTTTTACCTTCTTATCGCCAACGGTCTTGTAACCAACCTTAACGCGAACACCCTTGTTGTACTTATCGCACTTGGAGTTCTTGCAAACAAGCTGAACCTTATCTGCATATATAGCGCCCTCGGTCTTGACGATCTGAGAGTTCTCGCCCTGACGGCGAGCCTTTGTGTGCTTGGAAACGATGTTGGCACCTGCAACGATTACCTTGCCCTCTTCGGGAGATGCTGCAATTACCTTGCCACGTGTTCCCTTGGAATCACCGGAGATAACAATAACTTCGTCATCTTTTCTAACATGAAGCTTATTCATTCTTACTTACCTCCTGCATTAAAGCACCTCGGGAGCAAGAGACATGATCTTTGTGAAGTCATGCTCTCTGAGTTCTCTGGCTACCGGGCCAAAGATACGCGTTCCTCTGGGTGTTTTATCTTCCTTAATAATAACTGCTGCGTTCTCATCAAACTTGATGTAAGAACCGTCTGCACGGCGAGTCTCCTTTACAGTTCTGACTACAACTGCCTTAACAACCTCGCCTTTCTTTACAACGCCACCGGGTGCTGCTTTCTTTACGCAACATACAACGATGTCACCGATGCTGGCATAGCGGCGTCCCGAGCCACCGAGAACACGGATGCACATAAGTTCCTTAGCGCCTGTGTTATCGGCAACCTTCATTAACGATTGCTGCTGAATCACTGTTTTTTCCTCCTTTTTCGGTAAGCCTTTAACCTACCTACTGGTTTAGTGACTGTTTAATTAAATTATTTTGCCTTCTCAACTATTTCAACAAGTCTCCATCTCTTCGTCTTGGAGAGGGGTCTTGTTTCCATAACAGCTACCTTATCGCCGATACCGCAGGTGTTATTCTCATCATGAGCGTGGATTTTAACCGTTCTCTTGATGATCTTACCGTACTTGGGATGACGAACGTTGTCCTCGATAGCAACTACGATGGTCTTGTCCATCTTATCGCTTACTACCTTGCCAACTCTTACTTTTCTCTGCTTACGAGCTTCAGTCATTTCTTTTTCCTCCATTAAGCATTCTTCTCTTGAAGAACTGTCATCACACGAGCGATGTCACGCTTAACATCTGTGATCTTGTGAGGATTGTCAAGCTGATTAACTGCAAGCTGGAAGCGGAGATTGAAAAGTTCTTCTTTGAGTTCGCCGAGCTTAGCTGTGAGCTGCTCGGTTGTCATATCTCTAAGTTCTGTTGCTTTCATTACGCTTAAGCCTCCTCGGTTTCAAGCTCTTCCTTCATAACAAACTTGCACTTAATGGGAAGCTTGTTAGCAGCAAGACGCATTGCTTCTTTTGCCTGTTCTACAGAAACGCCGTCCATCTCGAACATAACGCGACCGGGTTTAACAACTGCTACCCAGTATTCAGGAGATCCCTTACCGGAACCCATTCGAGTTTCAGCAGGCTTCTCTGTGATAGGCTTATCAGGGAATATTTTGATCCAAACCTTACCGCCACGCTTTACGTATCTGGTCATCGCAATACGGGCTGCCTCGATCTGGTTGGATGTGATCCATGCGGGTTCTGTAGCTACAAGACCGTAGGTACCGTTTGTAACTGTATTTCCGCGAAGGGCTTTACCTGTAAGACGTCCGCGGTGAACGCGTCTGTACTTAACTCTCTTAGGCATCAACATTACTTATTGCCCTCCTCTGTGTTCTTTTTGAAGTTACGGCGCTGACCGTCTCTGTTCTGTCCGCGACGGTTGTTGTCGTTTCTTCTGGGGCGTCTTTCCTGTCTGTCTCTTCTACCCTCGTTCTGAGCGTTCTCTGCGAGAACCTCTCCCTTGTAGATCCAAACCTTAACGCCTATCTTACCGTAAGTGGTATTTGCTTCATAGAATCCGTAGTCGATATCAGCTCTGATAGTCTGAAGCGGAATAGTACCCTCATGGTAGTGCTCTGTACGAGCGATCTCAGCTCCGCCGAGACGGCCGCTGCACGCCACCTTAATTCCCTTTGCACCGAGTCTCATTGTTCTGCCTATAGCAAGCTTCATTGCACGGCGGAACGAAATTCTCTTTTCAAGCTGTGCGGAGATGGACTCTGCAACGAGCTGTGCATTGATATCGGGGTTCTTTATCTCGATTACGTTTACTACTACGGGGCGGCCAACCATAGCCTCAAGCTCTGCTCTGAGCTTCTCGATCT
>CAZTWE010000034.1:0-23499 GCA_964617165.1 uncultured Ruminococcus sp. | reverse complement strand
TGAAAATCCGCTAAGAGTAGCGTATTTTCTCCGTTTTTACCCGAATTTTGTTTTCGATTACGCCTAAATGCGACAGCCCCTTCGTAATATATTTACCAAAAGCCGAGAGAATCTACAAGAGTTCCGTCACAATCAAATATCGCACCTTGAATATCCATTTCACCGCCTCCTTATCGCACATCAACCGAATGGATCACACACAAGGCATCCCACGTAACCTTCTTTTGTAAGTTCTTCTTCGGTCTTATCGCTCTCTTCCCTGTTGCTATCGGCAATGTTTTCCGCATGCCTGCAAGTAGGCAGATGAACCTTCATAGTATTCGTATTGAGGATGTACGTTGCATCTGTGTCATTTGTTTCTTCATTCTCTGTCTCGGATTGCTCTGCAAGCTCGGATTGCCCTGTTGCATAGTCGAGTATAACGCCCGGCTGAACGTTGTATATAAATACGTTAAAGCATATCCCCTCACCGTTATCCTCAACAGAATACGCCTCAAGCAATACACCGCTTGCAAGTAGATTTTCACTGTCAAAAATCGGTGTGGCGCGGTACATAACGTGATTGCCTGTTTCTTTTATGTAGTCGGCTGTCATGTTCTCAAAATCAACCATACCGTCCCAGTTCATATATCTTGTTCCGGTGATGAGATTTTTCTCGTTTGCATTCTCACCGGTGAGCTGGAAGCCTATAAGATGGCATCTGTTGTAAAGATAACCGCCGCTTACTATATCGTACTTCTTGTTTATCCAACCGGTAGGAGTAACACTGCTTATGTCACCTCTTTCTTCGGTCGGCATAAGGTCAGCACCCAAGCAAGCCATAGTTACCGTACATCTGCCGAGATAATCAAGCTCACCGTAGAACTCATACGACTCCGTAACTATTTCGGACTCAGTAAAAAAAGGTACGTTACCGTTTATTACGTAGAACGGTGAATCGGTATATGCGGGAACAAGGCTCAGCGAAAAACCGTCAACAGTTTCGCCCGAATCGGGATCTCCTGTTTCATCACCACCCGTTATTTCATCACCGCCGAGCGTTTCATCGCCGCCGGGCTCGTCTGTACTGCCGTTGTTCTCATTTCCGCCAACGTTGCCCGCAGTATCGTTATCCGCGCCATCGGCAAGGCGCGAGTCTCCCGTTGCATAATCGAGAACTATTCCGGGCTGAACGTTGTATATAAATACGTTAAAGCATATACCCTCGCCGTTATCCTCAACGGAATACGCCTCAAGCAATACACCGCTTGCAAGCAGATTGTCACCCTCAAATATGGGAGTTGAACGATACATAACGTGATTGCCTGTTTCTTTTATGTAGTCGGCTGTCATGTTCTCAAACTCAACCATACCGTCCCAGTTCATATATCTTGTTCCGGTGATGAGGTTTTTCTCATTATCGTTCTCACCCGTGAGCTGGAAACCGATAAGATGGCATCTGTTGTAAAGATAACCGCCGCTTACTATATCGTACTGTTTATTTATCCAACCCGTAGGCTTTGTGTCAAGACCTTTTCTTTCCTCTGTCGGCATCAGCTCACGGGAAATGCACGCCACCGTGAGAGTACATCTGCCAAGCGAGTCCAGATCTCCGTAATACTCATACTCCTCACTTACAATTTCATCTTCTGTGAAGAAAGGAACGTTGTTGTTGATAACGTAATACGGATATTCCGTATATGCGGGAACTATGCTTATATCGAAAGCGGAAACAGATCCGCTGCCCGGAGCCTCAGTATTACTTCCGCCTGTGCCATCACCGAGCGCATCGTTTATCATGTTATCAAGCTCATCGCCTATAACGTCACCGACACCGTCAATAATCTCATCTATATTGCAGGCGCAAAGCGAAAAGACAAGTGAAAGAACAAGTATGATCAAAAACGATTTCTGTAGCATCTTTTTCATCTCTTATATATCTCCTTTGTTATTTTATCGTGAGAGCTTCCCTTGAAATCCTTTGAGGAATAAAGGCGGAAGCCGCAATCGTTTATATTGATATCAAGCTTCATATCGGTTGGATAAGAACGGTTCCAACGATATACGATAAGCGTATCGATATCCTCAACATACGGTGCAAGCTTCAGGTTTTCAATGAAACAAAAATTATCCTCGCACGCCTCCCCTAGCGGATCTTCGCATATTCTTACGTTTTCATAATCCGAGAAGAGCAATTTTGAAAAGCTGTTAATAAGCACTTCTGCGCCCGATGCGGTTCTGATAAAATCCTCTATAAGCACACGGTCTCTGCTCTGCCTTTTCCCGAAGAACAGCATTCCCTGCTTATCGTCAAGACATATTGCAAGCTTGATTTTTGCCATCGGTTTCTCCTTTTTAATTATGGTAAAGCTTTTTCGTCTGATATCTGGGCTCGCATGAAAGATGCATACCGAGCTTTCTGAATATAGATTCATCTACCTGAGATAGGATAACGGTTGAATGAACCTCTGCATTTTTGAGCAGCGGAAGAACATCCATTGCGCGTCTGGCATCCTCATCATACGCAGCCGAAACCGAGAGTGCGATAAGAACCTCATCGGTATGGAGCCTTGGGTTATGATTTCCGAGATTTTCTGTTTTGAGCTTTTGTATAGGCTTTAATATATGCTCCGAGATAATATCCTTCTCCTTTGGAATATCCGCCAATGCTTTCAATGCATTGAGGAGCACTGCCGCCGATGCACCGAGAAGATTTGAGGTCTTTCCCGTAACGATCCTTCCGTCATCAAGCTCGATTGCCGATGCGGGAGCATCTGTCTGCTCGGATTTTTCAAGAGCCGCGCTGACGCATTTCCTCTCATCGTTAACGTCAATTAACAGCTGACGGAGTATAAGCTCTATTTTGTGTACCTCTACCTCTGTTCCGTTTCCTCGCCTGAGCTTGCAAAGTGCAGCATAATAACGTCTGACTATCTCGGATCTTGCAGCTGCTCTAACCGCCTCGTCATCATAAACGGCAAAGCCTGCCATATTAACTCCCATATCTGTGGGAGACTGATATGGGCACTCTCCAAGAATACCCGTAAGCATTGACCTCAGCACAGGGAAAACTTCAACGTCACGGTTGTAGTTGACCGTTGTGATACCGTACGCATCAAGATGGAACGGATCTATCATATTTACGTCGGCAAGATCTGCTGTAGCAGCCTCATACGCAAGATTAACAGGATGAGAAAGCGGCAAATTCCATACTGGGAACGTCTCAAATTTTGCATAACCCGACTTTATGCCGCGCTTACTCTCATGATATATCTGAGAGAGGCAGGTTGCCATCTTACCCGATCCCGGGCCAGGAGCTGTTACCACGACCAACGAGCGAGATGTCTCGGCATACTCATTTTTGCCGAAGCCCTCATCGGAAGCAATCAAGGGAATATCATAAGGATAACCTGCAATTCCGTAATGCCTGTACACCTTGATACCAAGCTTCTCAAGCTTATTTTTGAAAGCTTCCGCCATAGGATTGTCCTTATATCGCGTCATGACCACGGAGCCGACGTAGAGCCCATATCCGCGAAAAGCGTCTATAAGACGGAGTACGTCAAGATCGTAGGTTATACCTATATCGCCTCTGACCTTGTTCTTTTCAATATCGGCAGTATTTATTGCGATGATTATTTCAGCCTCATCACGCAGCTCGATAAGCATCCTGATCTTACTGTCCGGCTCAAAACCCGGAAGCACACGCGATGCATGAAAATCATCGAACAGCTTACCGCCGAATTCAAGGTAAAGCTTCCCCCCAAAAAGATTTATTCTCTCTCTTATCTTCTCAGACTGGAGCTTAAGATATTTATCGTTGTCAAATCCCAGCTTAAACATAATCAACCTCTAAAAATAATACTACATAATAATTGTACCATAAAGCATTCTACTTTTCAAGCGGATTTATAAATTCGGCAGGCTAAAATTTCACGAAAAAAGCATCTTGCTTTTAGTATTTTTTCATAAATATTTAGTTATTCACGGAAAAGTGTTGTTTTTGACATATATGCGTGTTAAAATATAAAGACAAACAGTAAACGCAATACTTTAAGAAAGGACTGTTTTTATGGATTTTAACGATTTTGAGAGTGGATATCGCGGAAGCTTCAGCAGCGGAGGCTCGTACAGCTTCTCACCCCGATGGGATGACTTCACCCTCGACGATGAGGTTCGCGCCAAAAAAAGATTTTCCCGAGTATTTCTCGCCATATCGCTGTATTTAATTATATCGATAGTGATAATATACGCAGCTCAGATTGCTTGCATCTTCATCATGGGGGAGGATAAAGCTACCGAGTTCTTCGATTATACTATGCTTCTCATTGCAAACGGCGTTGCGATGTACGTTGTAGCCTTGCCCATACTCTTCCTTATGCTGCGCAAAATGCGAAGCACGGCGCGGATGAAATCAAACATCGGGATCGGCGAATTTTTGAAGATATTTCTTATTGCCGAGGCATGCATGTATATAGGCAGTGTTATCGGTAATTCGGTCAATTCATTCATCAGCACGATAACAGGTGTACCTATTGAGGATCGCACCGCAGAGATGATTGAAAATACACCTATATGGCTCATCATTCTTATGGTAGTTATTATAGGGCCTATCGTTGAAGAGCTTATTTTCAGAAAGCTTTTTATGGATAAGCTGGGGATGTACGGTGATCGCTTGGCAATAGTGGTTTCAGCTATAGCATTTGGACTGTTCCACGGAAATCTTTATCAATTTTTCTATGCTGCTCTTTTGGGTATAGTTCTCGGATATTTGTATTCAAGAACGTCCAATATACTCTATCCTATCGCGCTGCACATGATTATGAACTTCTTAGGCTCGGTTATCCCGATGCTGCTCATGGATAAAATACTTCGATATGAAGAGCTTGCAAACGAGATACTTCAGGGAGCAGAAATAGATATTACCGAATATTATCAGCTTACCCTGATAGTAGGAGGCTATTCCATGATTCAGCTTGCGTTGGTTATCGGCGGTGTTATAGTTTTCTTCAAATACCGCAAAAACTTTTACGTCTCTGACAGATGCGAGGTGCTTATTCCGAAGAACAGGCGCGCACACGTTATACTGTTAAACGTAGGTGCTATACTCTTCCTCGTCGTATGCGCGATCAGTATAGCTTCTGAAATAGCCATGCCTATCATTGAGAATCTCGGGCAGGCGGCTGAGCAACTTCCAACGGATAATTTACCTACAGACCAAATTCCTTCGGGAGGTGGATCAACTATCTGATGAAAAATGCAAAATACGACACTCTGATAACACGGTTTGCGAAAAACGATACGGAGGGGGCGCGTTGGGGCGAGGTTTATCCGAGACCTCAGATGAAAAGAAATTCCTATTTATCGCTTGTCGGAGAATGGGAATTCGCTATTTCCGAAAGCCCCGATATCCCCGAGAGCTTCAGCGAAACGATAAAGCTTCCATTTCCGCCCGAGAGCTTCCTTTCGGGAATTGAAAAGCGGATAAAGCCGACGAGGTGGCTGATATACCGAAAGCTTTTTGAAATTCCGGAGGGATTTATCAAGGACAGAGTTGTTTTGCATTTCGGTGCTGTAGACCAGATAGCAACAGTTTTCGTCAACGGAAAGCCTGTAGGTAAAAACGAGGGGGGATATATTCCCTTTTCGTTTGATATAACCGATCATCTTAGCGGTGCTTGGTGCGATATAACCGTTGTTGCAAAGGATGAGCTTTCTAAAAAATATCCCTACGGTAAGCAAAAAGCCAAGCGCGGCGGAATGTGGTATACACCCGTCAGCGGTATATGGCAGGAGGTTTGGCTTGAAAGCCTGCCTAAGCAGCCGATATATTCTATTTCTATTGAGCAAAATCAACGTTTTGCCAAAATCACCGTTGATACCTCAGCCGAGCATAAACGACTCACGCTGCTTTCTGACGGAAGCGTTTATAATTTTTGTACGGACAGCATCATAATAGAGCCTAGGGATATAAGAAATTGGACTCCCGACGACCCATATCTTTATAACTTTGTTATTGAGACCGATACCGATAGAATTGAAAGCTATTTTGCGCTCCGCTCGCTTGAGATAAAAGAGGTCGGGGGCAAGCGCAGGATGTGCCTTAACGGCAAGCCTTATTTCTTCTCAGGGCTTCTCGATCAGGGCTATTTCCCCGACGGTATATTTCTCCCTGCAACACCCGAGGGATACCGCGAGGATATATTACTCGCAAAGCGACTGGGCTTCAACACTCTGCGCAAGCACATAAAGATAGAGCCGCTGATATTTTACAATCTTTGCGACAAGCTTGGCATGGTTGTTTTTCAGGATATGGTCAACAACTCCGAGTATTCTTTCTTTTTCGATACCGCACTACCCACTGTGGGCTTTAAGCGTGCACGTCTTAATATGAGAAATCGGAGGAAAGAATATCAAGATACGTTTATTACACAAATGGAAGATACCGCAAAGCATCTGTACAATTCACCGTGCGTATGCCTTTACACAGTATTCAATGAGGGTTGGGGGCAATTTTCTCCCGATGAGGTATACCGGCACCTGAAGAGCATTGACAGCTCCAGATTTATAGATGCAACGTCGGGGTGGTTTTACGGTAAGGAAAGCGACTTTGATTCGCGGCATATATATTTCAAGGCTCCAAATGCAAAAAATCCCGACGGCAGACCTATATTTTTAAGCGAATTCGGAGGATTTTCTCTGCGCTGCGAGGGGCATCTGTTTGGCTCGAAGAATTACGGCTACAGCCTTTATCGCGATAAGGAAAGCTTCACAGATGCTGTGTACAGACTTTACGTAAACGATACGCTTCCTTTAATTAAGGACGGTCTTTCGGCAACTGTTTACACGCAGCTCAGTGACGTTGAGGATGAAACTAACGGCTTGATTACCTATGACAGAGAGCTTGTCAAGATAGATGAGGCGCGTATGCTTGGTGCAAACCGTGCATTATATGCGGAATTTGAGCGCGTAACAAAAGAATAATTCCCTTCCCGAAGGTTTTTCGCGACCTTCGGGAATTTTTTGCATGCTACGTGCATAGGATGAGACAAAGCATCTTTTAAAGGAGACCGAAAATGAACGAAAACGGTATTTATGAAACCATTGCAAAAAGAACCGGCGGAGATATTTACATAGGAGTTGTCGGCCCTGTGCGCACCGGCAAATCCACCTTTATTCACAGATTTATGGAAAACGTTGTTATACCGAATATCGAAAACGAATATGACAGAGAGCGCACACTCGACGAGATACCTCAAAGCGGCTCAGGCAGAACAATAACAACGACCGAGCCGAAATTCGTTCCGGGTGAGGCTGTGCGAATCAAGCTTTCCGGTACAGAGATCAACGTCAGAATGATAGATTGCGTTGGCTATATGGTAGACGGTGCAGCCGGTGCTATGGAAAACGGTGAATGGCGTATGGTGATCACACCTTGGTCAAACGAGCCCATGCCCTTTACCAAGGCTGCTGAAATAGGTACCGAAAAGGTAACACGTGAACACTCTACCATAGCTATGCTTGTTACAACCGACGGTACTATCGCAGATATTCCGAGAGAAAACTACATTCCTGCCGAGGAAAGAGTTGCGAAGGAGCTTCGCGAGGCAGGAAAGCCCTTTGCCGTTATTCTCAATTCAGCGGCTCCCGAGAGCGCTGAGGCACACAAGATTGCCGAGGAGCTTGAGGAAAAATACAAAGCTCCCGTTGCACTTGTAGACTGCACAAAGCTTAATGCAAACGACGTTGAAGCTATACTTGATCTTGTGGTAGGAGAGTTCCCTATACGCGAGCTGTGCTTCACAGTTCCAGAATGGTGCTCGCTACTCCCCGATGAGCATAACGTAAAGCTTGATATTATGGAAAAGATCGATGCCTTTTCGTGTTCTGTAAAAAAGCTTGGCGACGTTATGCGCACTGCAAAGCTTCACACGGATATGAGCATCGTGGGGCTTGATGCAGGCACGGGCAAGGGTGAGATTGCTATCCCTGTATCGAAAGACGTGTATTACGCTACGCTGAGTGAGATGACGGGTCTTATGCTTGACGGTGAGGAGACTCTCTTCTCTGCTCTCATGGAAATGTCAAAGGTTAAGAACGAATATGACAAAATCAAGGATGCTCTTTCGGATGCTAGGAACGTTGGCTACGGAATAGTTATGCCATCATCGGATGAATTTACCATTTCCGAGCCTATTATGGTAAAGCAAGGCACGGGTTGGGGCATAAAGGTCGGTGCTATGGCAGAATCGATTCACATGATAAAGACGTTTATAAAGACCGACGTTTGTCCGACTTTCGGCACCGAGGAGCAAACGAGTGAGGTGATAAAACAAATGCGTTCAGAGTATGAGGAAAATCCCACTGCTCTATTAGATACCAAGATGTTTGGCAGATCGCTCTCGGAGCTTGTCAATGACGGCATGTATACTAAGCTTACACACTTGCCTGAGGATGCGCGCGCCAAAATGGGGCAAACTATTGAAAAGATAATCAACGAGGGTGCCTCGGGACTTATTTGCATACTCTTGTAATAACAATAAAATCAAGCCGCACGGTGAAAGCTCTGAGCTCCGTGCGGCTCGATTTTATGAAATGTGTTGTATTTTTATATTATTTGTGCTATACTGTTCTTGCGACACAATTCAATATTTTCCAAACAAAGGTGTAGGTTTAATAAAGCTCTGGAAAATTCAACTATCTATTACTACTCAGCTTCAAAACCTACATCAGAGGGCAATTATTGGTATTATGATATAAACGGAAACATATCTATCTGGTAATAATTACAATACACGAAGTTTGTGCCTATCTGCTCGCAAGCAAGCACAAACGAGTGTATTTCAAGAAATGTGCGAAAATTGTCTGATTTTCCGAGTAATTTTTGCTTTCAGCGAAATTTACATCACATGGATAAATGTTTGGCAGATTGCTCTTGGAGCTTGTTAATGACGGCATGTATACTAAGCTTACACACTTGCCTGAGGATGCGCGCGCCAAAATGGGGCAAACTATTGAAAATTATGTGAGGAACGAATATGAAAAGATTAATATTACTACTTGCGCTTGTTGGATGTATGTCCTTTGTGCTATGTATAACCGCTTGCAACATGAATGATACTACTCCGGGACCCACGCCGGACGATCGTGATACTGATGCCGGAATTTTGTTCTATGAAAAAGAAGACGGTACATATCTTGCAAGAATTTATCCTGATGATGAAATCACTGAAATAGTTATTCCGGAATCAAGAAAAGGAAAAGCAATAACTGAAATTGCATATATTGATTCCACTAATAATTTAAACACGGCTAAAATAAAAAGCATCACAATTCCCAGCACAGTTACAAAAATAGGCAATTCTGCATTTAAAAATTTTTCAGGTCTGCAAAGCATCAATATACCGGATAGTGTAACGGAGATTGGAGAAGATGCTTTTAGCTATTGTAAAAGCCTCAAAGATATAGTAGTGCCGGATAGCGTGAAAACAATCGGTGACGGAGCCTTTTCTAACTGTAATAACCTTTCTTCTGCTTCATTTGGAAACTCAATTACAGAAATTAGCAAGCATGCCTTTTCTAACTGCACGAGTTTGAAAAATATTACACTCACGGGTAATATTTGCGTAATAAATGAGTATGCTTTTTCGTCGTGTACCAATTTGACAGAATTGACAATTGGTGAAAAAATATGGGAAATCGGTAATCATGCTTTTGATCATTGCACAGCATTAACTACAATCAATTTTAATGCAACACATATGAGCGATCTTGAAATAAACAATTTTGTTTTTGCGTCAGCGGGTATATCCGGAAGCGGTATAACTGTCAACGTAGGCAAAACCGTTAATAAGATTCCCGATTTTCTGTTTTGCCCTAATGCAACAACGCAAAGTGATGTACCTAATGTATCAAGCGTTATTTTTTCCACCGACTGTGTTTGCGAAAGTATAGGCGTAGCGGCTTTTGCCCTTTGTGAAAATTTAAAAAACGTCCAAATTTCCGAGCTTGTAAGTTCTATTGGAAACAGTGCTTTTGAAAAGACCAATCTAACTCAAATCAAAATTCCGCACAGGATCACGAGTATAGGAAATTTTGCATTTAAAGATTGCGAAAAGCTTAACAAAGTATTTATAAATGATATAACTGAGTGGTGTGCTATTTCATTCGGAGATGAAGCTAATCCTTTAAAATATGCTGAGTACCTTTGTATCGGCGATACCCTCGTCACATCAGTGGTAATTCCCGATAATATAACCGTTATTCCTGCTTATTTGTTTAGTTGCAAAAGCTTAAAAAATCTTACCATACACGATGGTGTAGAATATATAGCGGATAACGCATTTAATGACTGTCCGTTAGAAAATGTAACAATCCCCTCGTTTGCACTATCAAAGATCCCCAAAACAAAACTTATCAATGCTACGATCACGAGCGGCGATGAAATCGAAAATGATGCATTTGATGACTGCCAAAATCTCATCACGGTTACAATCCCAAATACACTTAAATTTATCCCCGAAAATATTTTCGACAATTGCATAAAATTATCATCAATATGTATTGCATACGTTACAGAACATGATGCAAATGTTGAATCAAGCGTATTTGAACTTCCAAGCATATCGTGTACAGGCTACCAATGTTACTGGTACGACAATGAATTTTTTGACGGAGAATATATCGATGTAATTTCTAAATACGGCATCGGTTATATAACTGTATATCCTAAATTTGTTCCCATTACTTACAATATCATTTTAAGCAGAGTGCGTATAAATGTTGATGATGGGAGAATTGTTTACCCCACGGATGGTACAAGCGAGGTTGTCGACAACATTTTAGTTGAATACAATGAAAAAATCACATTGGATAAATCCAATGTTGAGGATGATAGTTTTAAAAACTTTAGATTTATCCGATGGGAATGTAATGGTGAAACATACAGTGAGGAGCAATCGTTTGTAGTCGAAAAATTGAAATCAAATGATGGTGATTCTATTGAATTTTGCGCGGTATTTGATGGCGGATGTCTAACGGGTGATACACTTATAAATCTGCCCAACGGTTCATATGCAAGATTAGATTCACTGAAAGCAGGCGATATAATATTGTCATGGAACGCAATAACAGGTAAATTTGAAGCCATGCCTATATCCCTATTCTGGAATCACGGTGAGAGCTGTTACAATGTTATACAACTGAATTTTTCCAATGAAAAATCTATAAAAGTTGTTGATAAACATGGATTTTTTGATGTTACGTTAAACAAATACGTATACATAGATAATACTAATTATTCAAGTTTCATAGGTCATGAATTTGCTCATATTTCCGAAAACGGTACATTCGAGAATGTATTATTGACTTCCGCTGATTGCAAATCAGAATTAACTTCTTGCTATTCATTAAGAACAGCATGCAATGATAATGCTATAGCCAATGGTTTTTTAACCTTAACATTGGAAGATTTTGATGGATTTTTAACATATTTCGAATTCGAAAACGACTATATGTATGATAAAATCAAAATGGAAGAGGATATTGCAAAATACGGCTTATACACGTATGATGAATGGAAAGAATATGTTTCATATGAGGAATTCGTTGCTCTAAGCGGTCAATATCTAAAAATAGCCGTAGGAAAAGGCTATTTAACATATGAAGACATTTTGAAACTAATCGAAGGAATGCGTCAAATTTCATAAAACATATACAATGTAAATAAAATACAGCCGCACGGTGAAAGCTCTGAGCTCCGTGCGGCTCGATTTTTATGAAAAAACTCCTTGCATTTGTATTTACACTTATACTTATAATTACAGCTTTATCACAAAACTCATTTGGCAATTGTAAGAATATAAAATCCATAACGATTGGTCCGGATGTAAAAAGTATCGAAACCGGTGTTCTTGCCGGATGTATAAGCATCGAAAGCTTAACAATTCCAAAAGCGTGTAATTTGCATGAAGATAACCTCTACCACATAGGACGCCTATTTGGTGCAACGGAGTTGGAGAGAATCACTGATTGTATTCCGAAATCGCTGGAAACAGTTAAAATCATTGGTGGTAATACAATTCCTGACGATGCTTTAAGAAATTGCTCCGGCTTGACAAGCATAACTATCCCAAACGGAGTAGGAACGCCAAATTTACATCCCCTTAAAAATAACGGAGTATTTTGAAAATGCGGATAGTATTCATAGAGAGTGTGAAAATCCGAGAAAGAAAGTTTACGGATTTGATTTTAAGTAACTCATATTAAAAAGCTGCTGTGTCGTAAGTAATACATCGCTTTTGTCGTACATTTAGGATTACTTTTCCGTTTGTAATAAAAAACGGTTGAAAAATTCATAAAATTATGCTATAATTAGTCTGCAAAACAGATATTCCCGATAAGGTTGTGGGAAATCAATCTTATGAGATTACAGTCAAGATGAGGATGCGCCCATAGCTTTGGATAAGTTATGGGCGCATTTCGCTTATTTAAAAAATTATCAAAAACTTTGGAAAAATATGTGACATTCTTTTTCAAAACCGTAGTATATAGGTGAGGCATACAAAAGGAAGGTGATGATATGGACGATAGTAAGATAATTGAATTGTTCTACGAGCGCTCGGAACAAGCAATCGTTGAGCTATCGAAAAAGTATGGAGATACTTGTCATAAAATCGCCGTCAATATTCTGAAAAACGATTCTGATGCCGAGGAATGTGTCAACGATACCTATTTAGGGGCTTGGAACACTATACCGCCTCAAAATCCTAATCCTCTACTTACCTATATTTGTCGCATTGTTCGGAACATATCAATCAAGCGTTATCATCAAAATACTGCGAAGAAACGCAATAGCTACTACGACGCGGCTCTCGACGAGCTTGAAAACTGTTTGCCCTCCGCCACAACAGTGCAGGACGAGGTTAACGCCAACGAGCTTACTGAGTTGTTTGATGATTTCCTTGACGGCTTGGATAAAACCAATCGCATTATGTTCGTAAGGCGTTATTGGTTTTCAGATTCCATTTCAGATATTGCGGCAATGTTCAAAATGAACAACCACGCTGTAACTGTCCGTCTTTCTCGCACGAGAGAAAAGCTCAGGCAGTATCTAACCCGAAAAGGAGTCACAATATGAAAAGAGAAAAAATATCTGAAGCTATGGGAAATATCAGTTCCCGACATATCAAAGAAGCGGCAGAGTTCAAGGCAGAAGAAAAGCCTCACCGAAATAGGAATGTTTGGATGAAATGGGCTTCGCTTGCAGCTTGCTTTTGCTTAATAATCACAGGTGTATTTGCTGCCTTTCAAATGGGATTGTTTGATAATAACGACTTAGGTGGTGCTGATCCCGAAATTATACCCGAAAATAACGGCGATGGTAATCCCGACATTGACAATGACGAATACAATAACATATTCAGTATCGCCAATGGTTCGCTTTACTTGGAAATCTATGATGCTTATACAATCCCAAATGAAGCAGACGTCATTACGATTTATCTTAGCGAATGCAAAGGAAATAACGAAGTATTCTTCCGTTCATCGAATAAAATTGCCGATCAAGTTATCCGACGTATCGAATCCACGGACGGCAAGCAATTGGCAACTAGTAATAACGGTGTATTTACACTCGATTTACTTGAAGATCAAGATTTTGTTGCACTTAACCTATACTTTGATGCCGGAACGTTCAAAAAAAGTGTAGAAATTAACGGCGGCACGGGTGGAAACGAGGATGTTGACTACGATCCTAACGCCCCCGTAGATGACGATGTATATGATGACCACGCTTCCTCTACTACTGCAATCCCGGCAACTGTATATTTTGAATGTTCCGCAATCCTGCCCGACCGTGGATACGATGAAATATACTTCTCTCGTGTTTTGTCTGCGATTTCCAACGAGCCTAAAGTAAACATTTTTGGGACTACTGACAATCTTGAAGAAGCAATAAATGCGGTAGGATTACAGGCAATTCTTCTGTTTGAGGAATATACTCCTACAAATATTGTGTATGGCAAGTCAAATGATAGTACACACGTGACGTACCAATACGGCGTAAACGCAACCGTCACTGTACATATCTATGAATATTACAATATCAATTATACGCTCGAAACCTTTGTGTATTCAACCAACGCAATTGATTATTATCTGTACCCATGGGCTACCGAAACAGAACGAGAAAAAGACGGACTGCCGTATAGCCTTCACGTTTGCTACAAAAACGATGATGAATCGAAATCCGAAATAGCCGTGCTTAACTACACAGGAGATGGTAACAACATCTTCTTCGTAGTTCAGTTCGATCTTTTTGGTGAAGATGTAAAACGCGATGTTAAGCTTCTGCTGGAACAAATGACGCTCGTTAAATAATAAAAAAGAACAGGAGGTTGTTTATGAGAAAAATTGTATCGGCGATATGTATGGTGTTGCTCTGCTTTTCTATAGCTTCCTGTTCTTCGTACAAGGTTGAAAAAGGATATTACTATTTTAGCGGCGTGCCCTCAATGTTTTTACTAATCAAACCGAATATCCGTTAGATAATGTTACATTGGAAATTGCATACGGATGGCCGGAGGATTAAACAGCATTACTGTTGATGATAGAAACAACATATACAAGTATATTGACGGAATTCTCTATACAAAAGATTGAAAGACTTTAATACTCTGCGCTCCCACAATTGATTCAATCATAATTCCGGACAGTGTAACAAGCATCGGCAACGGTGCATTTAGGAATAACTTAGGTTCTAAAATTTATATATATTACAGCGGAACAGAAGCTGATTGGGCAAAGATTACAATAGGTAGCTCAAATGATTCTCTTAAAAACGCAACAATTTATTTCTACTCCGAAACAAAGCCTACTACAAGCGGTCACTATTGGCACTACGATGAGCACGGTGAAATAACCCTTTGGCTTATATAATTTAAGGAACACAATGTAAAAAATCCCCTAGCAGCAGGATTTTCAAAAGATTTTCTGCTGTATCGGGGATTTTTTAATATTTACAATATTGAAAAAGATTTTTTGCTAAAACCCAAAGAAATCGATTATTATATAGCCCGAGACAAATGACGTTATATTTGCAATCAGGGCGTAAAGGACGTACACGTATTTTTTACGCGGTTTGTCGGTAAGTTTATTCATAAACAGAAGATAAAGTACAGTTTCTGCGGCTATTACGACAAGCTCAAATATCACGTAGTAGAATAGATATGCAAGATAGCCCGATCTGTAATTTACGACGTTAAGCAAAATATTCAGTATTATTTGCGTTACAAGGTTGGATACAAGAAGCAGAAGCATCTGCCTTTTTGCCGTAAGGGAAAAGGCTACGGCAATAAGAAGCTCTATCACAACGGTTGCGGCAACGCGCGAGAACAGGAGCTTAGCCTCGCTTGCATAATCGTATGACTGTTCCAGAATAAGAGTGTTGTTTTTATCTGTATTCGACATATCCACTGTGTAGTAGCTGTCAAATGCGTATCTTTCATAAATTCCGCTCACAAGATAAGTATCGTCACGCTCGGGGTAATATACAAGAAGCTTGAACGGAGAGGGCGGATAGTAGGTCCATGGGAGCTTTGCGGTTTCGTTTATCTGCCAAAAAGGTTGGAGAAAGTAATATCCGTCACTATCCGTGTAATCAACAAAGGCTTGCCATATTTCACGGTTTCCTCTATCGTATATATGATCCTCTTCCCCGTTCCACGCAGAATCGGGACCTGTAGAGCTTCGGGCGGAAAGCAGCGTTGCGTAACAAGGCTCATCCGTCAAGCCCTCAAAGCTTATCTGTACGGATGGCTTTGGCCCCATGTCTGCCGATATGGGTAGTGTGAACAGTGACACGCTTACTAGCATACAGATAATAAAGCATCCTATGCGTTTTTTAATACTTTCAGTGCTTTCTTTCATGGTATCCTCCTGATTTTTTACTCTTCACCTACAATAACGCTTTTTGGGTGCGCGGGTTTCATTCTTTTCTAAAAATTTAACTTTTTATTACAAATTATGAATTTTATGGAATAGGGCTTGAAAGTGCAAAAAAACGAGTTTATAATAAAATTAGAAGCACCGACTTTTTAGAAGGGGGCAATGCTATGAGCTGCAAATATCCAATAATACTCGTACACGGAATAGCAATAAAGCAGTCAAAGGCAATAAAGGCATTCGGAAAAATAGAGCACGTTCTCGATGCCGAGGGACACATGGTCTACGTTGCGGACGTTGATGCATTTGGCACCATAGAAAATAATGCAGAGCAGCTAAAGCGTTACGTGCTTCGGGTGCTTGAAGAAACGGGCTCGGAAAAGGTCAACGTTATCGGTCACTCCAAAGGGGGACTTGATACAAAATACATGATAACACATCTTGATATGGAGGATAAGGTATCGTCACTCACAACACTCTGCACTCCTCACAGAGGCTCTATAGTTGCCTCCTGGATATGGAATTTGCCCGGTTGGATAAAAAAATTTCTTGCTTTTTTCATAAACAGATTTTACAAGCTCCTGAAGGATGAAAATCCCGATGCTCTTCGCGCATGCGATCAGCTGCGAAAGGTTGATGAAAGTGAAGAAACACTACGCTTTTCGGAAAAGGTTTACTGCCAAAGCTTCTCAACAAACCTGAAACGCGGAAGAGACTGCTTTTTGCTCGCTATCCCGATGAAGCTTTACAAGCATTATGAAAATATCGACAATGACGGTTTGGTTTGCCACCACTCCGCAAAATTCGGAAACTATCGCGGGCACTGCCTTGATATATCCGTTTCGCACTCGCAGATAGTTGATATTTTTGCAAGAAAGCACCAAAAAGAAAAAGTTTATGATTTTTATAAAAAGCTTTGCACCGAGCTTGAGGAAATGGGATTTTAGTTTGATAGTCAACTCGGGGGAACAAGAAATATGTTCCTCCGAGAATTTTTTATTCAAAAAAGCATATCAAAAAGCATAAACACCAGCGGTATCGATATGCAGGATAAAAGGTGCGAAACAAGTGCCATACCCGATGCAACCTTTGTATCCAAGCCGTATGCACTGGGGATAACTATCGTACTGAGTCCAAGCGGCATTGCACATGCGCAGACCGCGCAAAGCTTTATTTCGTATGACAGCGGTAGGAAATACATAATAGCGATACACAAAAGCGGCAATACCGCAAGCCTTACAACGGAAATTATATAAACCGTAAGATTTGTGAAGCCCTCTTTCAAGTTTATCTTAGCTATTGCCATACCTGTAAGGAGCATAGCTATGGGAGACATACACGCGCCGAGCATAGATATAGCGTTGCTGACAAAGCTTGGTACGGGAACCGAAAGCAAACCGAAAACTATGCCGAGCAGAGTTGCTATAAGCATGGGATTTGCAAGATTTTTCAGCCTTGCACTAATCGACTGCCCGTTATTTTCGGGCATCAGTAGCGCAGGAACGCCCCAGCCGTAAATAGCCACCCAAAACGGTATTACAAATATTAGATAATCCATATATACCGCATCACCGTACACGTTCTGTACGACTGCGTTACCCATAAAACCGAAATTGGAGAATGCAAGACCGTAGGTATATATTTTCCTTACGTAGCTATCCTTTGTACACAAACGAGCTATGAGGATAGCTATAGGTATTCCCGCAAGGACGACCACAACCCCCGAGAGCGCCAGCTGCCATGCAGATGAAAGCTTGGCTATAGTGAAATTGGCTAAAAATGTTGCAAGTATGGATGCGGGAGTAAAAACGTTATTCTCCATTTTGGAGAGCACCGCACCTGTATTATCGGGTACTATTTTAAACTTTGCAAGTATGTATCCGATTATAATAAACGTAAAAAGCAAGCCCATCTGGCTCAGTGTTGATAAAAATACATCCATTTGTATATCTCCTTAAATCGTAAGTCTGCGTGCCGAAAGCATCAGGGCATCCCATTCCTCATTCGTGTATTCCCTTTCGTAGAAATCACGGTTATTGATTATCATTTCTTCGAGCGTAACGGGATAGAAGCCGTTTACGTCAACACCCGCATTGAACTGACAGCGAAGCCTTGGAAAAAGCTCTGCTGCTAAATTGCCGATCCTGCGGTTATGTATATGCCCCGATACCATGAGCGACTGAGCAAAAAAGTGACTCCTGTTCCATGCAAGATATGGAAAGTGACTTAAATGCAGCTCTGTTTTATTCCTTTTTATCACGTGTTGCTCATACACTGTGAGCCGATGCTCCGAAAGCTCGCTTTCAGAAAATCTTTTAAGCCAATCACCGTCATGATTTCCCTTTATGAGTATCTTTTTCGGCTTTATTCTGTCAAAAAATTCTCTTGGGTCGATTTTTGAATTAACACAAAAATCTCCAATGATATAGAGTGTATCGGCTCTTGTCATTTTGTCATTGATGTTGTTTATGATAAAATCGTTCATTTCCTCAACCGAGGAAAACTGCGTTCTGCATTCCTTTAATATGTTTTCGTGACCGAAATGCGTATCGGCAACGTACATTTCCATAGAGCCTCTCACCCCTTTCCGCGGTTTATTTATTCTTGATTATTTTCTCGGCATAGCGCACTGCTGCCATAGCATCCTTGGCGTAAGCATCTGCGCCTATTTTTTTTGCATAGCTTTCGGTAAGCACCGCTCCTCCGACAACTACCTTTGCATTCGGAAGCTCGCGGTGAATTAGCTTTACCGTCTCCTCCATTGCAGGTACGGTCGTAGTCATGAGTGCGCTTAGCGCAACTATGTCCGCACACTCACGCTTAGCGGCATCAAGGATAGCCTCGGGAGCAACGTCCTTTCCAAGGTCAGTGACACCGAAGCCGTAGTTTTCAAGCAAGAGCTTGACTATGTTCTTTCCTATGTCGTGTATATCGCCCATGACAGTAGCTATAATTATTTTTCCGCACTTTACAGACGCCGCTGTGCTCATGGATGATTTGATCTTTTCAAATGCGCATTTTGCGGTATCCGCGGATAGCAGCAGACCGGGCAAATATATCTCTCCGCGCTCAAAGCCTCGACCGACGGTATCCAATGCGGGAATGATTTCGTTTGTAATTATGTCCATAGCATCCGTTGAACTCAAAAGCTGCTCGGTAAGCCTTGCGGCGGTATCTGCCATTCCCTTAACAATAGCTACAGAAAGGCTTATTTTGCACTCCTTTGTATCAGCCGCTTTGACTGCACCTGCGGTTATGCTGTAACGCTCCGCAGATGAGATGTAGGCAGCAAAATTTTCATCCATACCGAGAAGCGCTTTTACTGAAATCAGGGCACGCATCATATCAGGCAACGCGGGGTTCATGATCGCAGCTGAAAGCCCTGCCGATGCTGCCATGGATAAAAATGCCGCATTTATTGCACCGCGTGCGGGCAAGCCGAACGAAATATTCGAAACACCAAGCGAGGTTTTACAACCTAATTCATTTAGCATGCGTACCGCTTCAAGAGTTACCGCAGCAGAATTTTTATCCGCACTGACCGTCATAGCAAGTGGATCGAACACTATATCCTTCTTATCAACACCGTACTCTTCGGCAACGGAAAGTATATGCTTTGCTATCTGTACTCGCTCTTTAGCGGATGCGGGAATTCCGTTTTCATCAAGAGTCAGCGCTATTACGACACCACCGTACTTTTTCTGCAATGGAAAAATGCTTTCCATCGACGAACGCTTACCGTTCACGGAATTTATCATAGCTTTACCGTTGTAGCTTCGTAATGCGCGCTCCATGGCGCGGCTGTCAGAGGTATCTATAACCAATGGCAACGGAGTGGAATATTGAAGTGCTGAGACGAGCTTATGCAAAAATTCAGCTTCATCAATATCAGGAACGCCTACGTTGATATCAAGTGCATCAGCACCGTTTTGCTCCTCGTCTGCGGCAACGCTGACAATATAATCTATATCCCCCTCGCGCACGGCTTGTTTCATGCGTTTCTTACCCGTAGGATTTATATTTTCACCTATCAGAGTGAGGGTGCCGTCAAATTTATGAGCGCGACAAAACGACGTAATAACAGTATAGTGTTTTTGTAAAACTTCACACGGGTAAGCCCCTTTTAATGTTTTTGCCACAGCCGCGATATATTCGGGCGTAGTACCGCAGCATCCTCCCACAATTCGAACTCCACACTGTGTAGCAGTAAGTATATCCATAGCAAAGTCACTAGGCGATACGTTATATACCGACTTTCCCATAATACTTTCAGGGAGTCCTGCGTTGGGCTTGAGAACTACCGGGACGGAAGCTGCCGCAACAATCCTATCCATAACAGGCATCAGAGCTTTTGGACCGAGCGAGCAATTTGCGCCTATATAATCGGCTCCCATTCCCTCAAGCATTGCGACCATTACCTCAGGCGTTGCGCCTGATATAAGCTTACCGTCAGCACCGTAAGCATTAGTCACTATTACGGGCAGATCACTGTTTTCCTTTACCGCGAGAAGTGCTGCTTTAGTTTCCAGAGAGTCGTTCATCGTTTCCACCGTGATGAGGTCTGCACCGTACTTTTTGCCGAGCTTGACTACTGCGGCAAAGGCATTGTATGCATCCTCAAAATCGAGATCTCCGAAAGGGCGGAGCAGCTTGCCGAGCGGTCCTATATCAAGCGATATGAACTTAATTGATGCGTTTGTTGACATTGCACGCGCACGGTCTGCATTCTCAATAGCAGAGCGAATGACGTTTTCCAGCTCGTCACTCCCGAATTTCAGCGGATTTGCTCCGAACGTATTAGTATTAACAACGTTGCTTCCCGCATCAAAATATGCCTTATGAATACCGCATACAACATCTGGGTGAGTCATATTCCAAGTTTCGGGAAGCTCACCGGCTTGAAGCCCTGCCGCTTCAAGCATTGTACCCATAGCTCCGTCAAGAAGCACTATATTTTCACTTGCAAATTCACGAAAAGTCATTTTATTTCTTCTTTCTTATTCCCATGATCGCACTCACGGATTTTGACGGTGACATCAAAAGGCTATCATTCAACGTCAGCCCTATGTGTTTTTCAGGCGAAAGATATGCAAATATCTCTTTCTGAAATTCAAGAGGAAGATCACCGTATCCCGGGCTGAACCTGGGTGTTAATTCGTATCCGCCCGCTGAAAGCTCCGTTGCTACAGTATCGCAAAACGTATCACAAAGTGTCTCGATGCGCTCTGATCCTGCGGAGCTTATTATATGTGCCACAGCGCCCGAAAGCCTTTCGTATTTCAAGATAAGCCTGTCGATGCCGATACCTGCTGTAGCGCACATAAATATGACACGCCCTGTGCCCTCAAGGCATTTTGCAAGAGCCGATGAGCATACTTTAGCAAATCCGAAATCACATTCAGTGCCGCTGGTAGCAATATTGCAAAACCGATATAGAACGGTATTTTGTACACAGCTGTTAAGCTCTGATTTTGCCACGCTGAGCAGCTCGGAATATATCTCTTTGCACCCGTGTGCGCCTGCATACCTTAATATCTCGCTGTCTGAAAAATCCGGCAGCTGCAAAGCTTTTATAAATATTTTCTCGGTGCTCATTTGTTTATGATATGTGAAAGATTTGTGAGTATCTTTTCTGCAACGTCGGGGTTATTCATCGAATATACGTGCACGTGATTTATTCCGTTTGCGAAAAGATCTATTATCTGATCTGTGGCATAAGCAATTCCCGCCTGCTTCATCGCCTCAGGAGCGTCACCGAATTTATCAACTATACTCATAAACCTTGACGGCATAAAGGAGCCTGATAGCTGTTTCGCTCTTGCTACCTGCTTCGCATTAGTTATAGGCATGATACCCGGCAGCACGGGAACCGTTATTCCCGCTTCTCTTATTCTGTACATGAAGCTGTAAAACAGTGAATTGTCGAAAAACATTTGCGTTGTAAGAAAATCCACTCCCGAATCAACTTTCGTTTTGAGATATTTGATATCGTATACACTGTTTTTGCTTTCCGGATGCACCTCGGGATAGCATGCTGCGCCTATACAAAAGTCACTGCCGCATCCGCGAAGCTCGCCTATAAGATCGGTAGCATAGCGATATTCAAACGTGCTTCTGTCAGCCCCCTGCGGAATATCACCGCGCAACGCCATAACGTTGGATATTCCTGCATTTTTGATATCGGCTATACGCTGTGCAACAGTTGCTTTACTTGATGAAACGCAGGTCAGATGTGCAACGGTGGGTACACCGTGTTTTTTCTTTATATTTTCGGCAATATTCAACGTATATTTACTTGTTCCGCCACCTGCGCCATACGTAACGCTGACAAATGCAGGCTTGAGCTCGGCTATTTTTTCGGTAGCAGCTCTTACGCTTTCAAACGCTGTATCGGTTTTAGGCGGAAAAACTTCAAACGAAAGCGTTAATTTCCCACTACTCAGGAGCTCTGTAATCTTCATTTTTTGAAATTCCTTTCCGAATTATAAACAAAAGTTCTCAAATATGACATTCAAATTCAAAAATCAATGCCGCTGTATTGTCCTCGGAATACTCAATCTCAGAGGAATACATGCGCGCAATATCGAGCATATCATCAACGCTTAATGACGGTTGCCCGGAACAGATAATTTCAAACATTTCGGCAGATATGAGTGCAAAGCCAACTCTTGCCCGAAGCTGCTCGATATCCAATGCGGCGCTTACGTGACGAAACACCGAATATTCGAGAAAGCGTTCCAATATCGGCTTCTCGGCTTCAAGCACTCGCGACTTTTTGCAGTTCTGTGCCTCGGTCAAAAGCTCTCGCCATTTTTCATCAAGAATTTCAAGCTCTGAAAACAGATCTATCCATTCGGTAACGGCATAAAAATCCGTGCTTACACCGTATTGCTCTTTTATGTATGCAAGCTTGGTGTAATAATCTATATCGGTACGGCTTATGATTGCCAACGCTCTGTCTCTGTCTGCCAATGCATCGAATTCGCAGCAAGCGCTGCCGTTTCTCTCTCCTATCTTTACTAGCTGCATCGGCTCTGTACTGAGAAGCACAAGGCGGCATGCCGCCTCGCAGGAAATTCCGATGCCTACCTCCGCTCTTCCACCGATCTCGTTGAAAAATCGAGGATGCAAGCGGCATATATCACACAGATGATCCTCGCCCTCGTCGATTATCAATCGGCACAAGCCGTTCTCGGTTAGCATCGGACAGCTCCCGTCCGCACATCGCTCTATATAAGCACCGTCACCGTCACGTGTGATAGAGCGCATAAGTTCGGCTCCAAGCTCGGTATCAAGTCTTTTATATTTTTCGAGCGTCGCTTCATCTACGTATATATCCCAGCCAATACAACAGTTGTGCTTGCACTCTTGTGCTATGCATTTGAAATCCTTATAATAATTCGGTGCGTAAACGTCCATTTTTTCACCACTTGAATATTTTCATACTCCTTATTATATCAAAACATTTTGCGATTTTCAATACAGCCGTTACAAAAATACGGAAATTTTCGGCGATTTTTTCGCATAGTAAGTTGCCAAAGTAAAATCCGTTTTCAAAAGCGGTGGTTGCGAAATAGC
>CAZTWE010000033.1:0-23516 GCA_964617165.1 uncultured Ruminococcus sp. | reverse complement strand
CACGAGAGCACGAAAATGTACGGTTTGGTTGACAGAATAGCACTAAAAAGCACTATTTAGCACTAGAAAGACTAAATGACACGAAAAATCGTGTCAAAATCCGAACGATTATAGAGATTTGTTGTCAAAGCCTTCTCATTTTTTACTTGTTTTTTCGGCGAGCTTTAGCATTTTGTAAATCTTTTTTGGGATATTTTTCCACTAGAACTTTCAAAGAAAAGGAGATATTCCAAAATTCATTCCAAAGCAATAGAGATTTTATGTTCAAGTATTATTTTCAGAAATAATGTTTATTATTATTGACAAATAATTGAAAATGGTTTATAATAATAAATGTTAGGAGGGATATACTATGAACAAACGAGGAGCTACAGTTTCACCTAAAACCGCAGAAATACTTAACCAGATGGGAGAACAGATTAAACTCGCAAGATTGCGCCGCCGCCTGTCGGCTGAGCTTGTTGCCGAACGCGCAGGAATCAGCCGCGCAACACTTTGGAACGTTGAAAAAGGCAGTCCTTCCGTTGCTATTGGAATTTACGCTGCCGTATTGCACGCGCTTGGAAATATGGACAGTGATTTTTTGCTTGTAGCAAAGGACGACGAGCTCGGGCGCACACTTCAAGATCTTGAGTTGCCTATACGCCGTCGCGCTCCCAAGAAGCAATAAGGAGACACACTTATGGAAAAGAAAATATACGTATACGAAAATTGGAGCTCAGATGCTCCGAGAAAATTAGGAACATTGTTTATCTACAGCATTCGTGGCGGCGAGCATTCTTCTTTTCAGTTTGATACCGCATTTTTAGCAGATGCCTGCACATCGCAAATGCTTATGTTAGACCCCGATCTATCCCTTGTTAAGGGGCGTCAGTTCCCTGCCGCCGGCAAATCCACATTCGGCATTTTTTCGGATTCATCCCCCGACCGTTGGGGACGGCTTCTGATGGAGCGACGCGAAAAGCTAAATGCCGATAAAGATGATAGAAAGCCAAATAAGCTTTTGGATAGTGATTATTTACTTGGCGTTTATGACGAGAGTCGAATGGGCGCGCTTCGCTTCGCCTTGGAAGAAGGCGGTACTTTTCTGTCCGACGACAAAGAGACTGCCGCTCCGCCGTGGGCAACACTCAGGACCTTGGAACAAGCCTCGCGCGAATTTGAAAAGGATGAAAACGCATTGATTGACAAGTGGCTCAACCAATTACTGCGCCCAGGCTCTTCTCTCGGCGGTGCACGCCCTAAAGCCACGGTGCAGGATCCTGACGGCAATCTGTGGATTGCAAAATTCCCCTCACGCAAAGACACCGGGGATGTAGGCGCATGGGAAAAGGTGGCTCATGAGCTTGCAAGGATGTGCGGCTTAAATGTGCCCGAAGCAAAGCTTGAAAAATTTTCAACGCTCGGCAGCACTTTCTTGGTAAAACGTTTCGACAGAGATGGCGGCATACGTATTCACTTTGCCTCCGCCATGACGATGCTCGGCAGGCAAGACGGCGATCATGACGCATCTTATCTTGACATTGTAGATTTTATAAAAGCATACGGCACGAACGTAAAAGCTGATCTTATCGAGCTTTGGAAACGAATTGTTTTCAGCATGGCAATATCCAACACGGACGACCACCTCCGCAACCACGGATTTATTCTTGTAAACGGCGGTTGGCAGCTCTCCCCTCTCTACGACGTTAACCCCGTTCCTTACGGTAATGAGCTTGCGCTCTGTGTAGATACTACCGATGCATCTATTTCGGTTGACCTTGCCATTGAAACCGCAAAGTATTACGGCATTGACGAAAAAACAGCAAAGCAATATGCAAAAGACATATTGACAACAGTAAAAAACAGTTGGGAAGCTCTTGCCTCAAAGAATGGACTTAACCGCGGCGAAATTGAAAATATGCGCCCGGCATTCAGAGAGAGCGAAAAGCGTGCCGATACGATTATTTGACGGTGAAAGGAGAAGCTTATGGGACTAATAGACTGTGCAAGCGGCAACTCCATTTGGCGCGGATATGACTACTTCAAAGAAAACAAGGTGTCAATGCTCGTGCCTATAGGTAACGACATATATGAAGCCGACGTTTCGGGAAGCGGTAAGGATCCTTATCACGTTCTTGTTGATATTCCGCATCCGAGAAGATCAAAATGCAACTGCCCTCATGCCGACGGAAAAAGAATTATTTGCAAGCATATCGTTGCCGCGTATTTTACAGTTCACCCCGAGGAAGCGGAACGACTATACCGCGAGGCAATGGAATACGAAGCCGAGGAAGAAAAGCGGCAAGCCGAGATTGCCGACAAGCTCCCTTCTCTCATTCATAAAATGAAAAAGGGAGATCTTGAATCCGCTCTGCTCCAAGTTCTGTATGACGGACCGTCGTGGCAGTACGATAAATTCTTGCGAGAGTATTTCGATATTTATTAAACGCCCTTTTCAGCCCATTTTCTGATATATGCAGCCATTTTTGAGCCTACTTTCACCAAAATTCACATAAAATTTGTTTACACGAGAGTTGAATGCCCATCATCATTTGACTCTCTTTTTTGATTTTTAGAGAAAAAGCGTTCGGTTTACCAGTATAATTTTTGTTAATTCGTTCGGTTTACCGAACACCCAAAAGAAAGGACCAACAATGAATAATAATTTTTCACCCGACATAATCAAAAAAGTTTCATCTAGAATCGACTATCTAAGAGTACAATACAATTTATCGATAAGAGTTTTAGCTCGAAAATCTGGAATATCACAATCTACTCTTGCAGAGATTATCCAAGGAAAGACAGTTCCTAACGTATATACATTGAGTTGTATCTGTAAAGCACTTGGTATTTACCTCTCGGATTTCTTTGACTTTGATTATAAAGTGATTAGACTACGTGGAAATGAAAATATCCTAATTAAAATTTATCCTTCTTAACTATGTGAGTAGAAGGAACGCTCTTCGCGACACATTCGTGAAAATCTATCGCTCATTCTTTCTTCCGGAGAAATCCCGAAAGCAGAATATTCCTCACCAAGATTCCAATCTACGCGTCTGCGATATTTATGATGTTCTTTATTAAGTACTATGCGGTAGAGTTTTTTCCATATTTTTCCCTCATATTATTTGCTTTGTAATAATTTTATAACAATTAATGAACATCGAAGCAAAAAGGACTGCAGATTGTTACAGTCCTTTCTGCTTCGATAAAAAGATTAAATAGAAATCGCTTACCTGAAATACTATTGAATAGCTATGTCTAAATCCCAAACACCGTCGGTTTCATCATAACGCCCGGTTTCAGTTCCTGCTGAGGTAGCGATAACGTCATTAGCATCGATTTCTATAACCTCAATTTCAGGGTTAGTGTATTTTTTCATTATTTCTACCTCTTTTAAGACTCTGTTGCGAGATTTACTACAGACGCTCTATAAGCATCTGCGCTTGCGGCATACTTCATAAGTCTTTCAACGATGCTTACAAGATTCGCATCTGCCTTCTCACCAGTGAGAGAACTTACGTACTTATAGTAAGCGTAGAGATTGTAGTATTCGGTTACAGTAGCGTCCGTATCCTTATTAACAACAGTATAACTTACGTCGTCCAGCATCATATATGCGTACATTACGATTTCAATGCAATCTGCAGTTCCATCATTATTCTCATCCAAAGGAATTGCGTCGACTTTCCTTCCGCCGACAGCAAACGCAAAATCGCTTGCCTCATAACCGCTTGCAAGGTAGAATCTGAACGAAGGTACTTCGCCAAGATAGATTGCAACCGATGTGAAATATGTATCATCTGCAGGCTGCTTTGCGGCATCTTCAGGGACTGTTACTTTGTTATTTTCATCGTAATTTTCACCAAGAATACTTGTTATTTGTGCAAGCTTATCTATAACGTCTTCTGTTGTTTTAAAGTAAGTATGAGCCGATACGGCATAGGAAAGCATATCGCGAACGAGCGTTTTTTCAACATCACTGCTATCGCCGGCTAATACCAATTTTGCGTAATTAACAACGTTCAAGGTCCACTTAGCATTTACCGTAGTCTCACCTGATATCAAAGCCACCGCGAGCTTAATATCATTTAAGCTTTTTGACGCGGGAAGAGATACCTGAATGCGATAATAATCAGCTCCGTCTATCTCGGTTATCATACTGTCATCAAGTAAGACAAGCTCACCATCAATGTATACGTTAGATACTGCATCTGTAGCCGGAACGTAAATATTATATACGAAGTTTGAGTAAAGAGTTACGCTGGACTTGATCTTATAGCCAACCATAACCTCGGGATAAACCTTGTATATTGTATTTTCTCCCTCTACAGAGGATTTAACGAATACGCATTCTACACCGGTATCAAGAGTAACCACATTGTTAACCGTGGAGGTAGTTACCTTTGTAGGAGCTATTACCTTGAGGTAATTTCCGTCACTGCCCTTGCCGAATGTTACGCCAGATTCATTGTTCAAGGTGTAAATCTTGGAATTTGCAGTTGTGCTGCCAAGAACGATTTCACCGCCGTTTACCGTAACGGTTGCCGCAACGGGAGCTATATCCGATGTGCTGTTAAAGTTAAATACGTTAGTAGAGTTAAGCATTCCGCTTACGTCAAACACGCAATCGTTAAATTCTATATCGTAGTATACGGGCATAGTCATAGGCTGGGAGCCATTTGAATAATGCACAAGTAAATCACTACGATCAATACCGTAAGGAACGGTTATCTTAACGTTTGTGAAGTTAACATTTGCGCTCTTATACTGGTCATAAATTCCGTTAGACTGTGTTCCGAGAGCAAACAGATTTCCGCGAACGATAATTTCACCGCCGTATACGTTAAGAGTGAAGCTCTGCGCGGTTGCGTTATAGGTTTTTGTTCTAGCAAAGAAGAGCTGGGTTGTATCGGTCTGCATAACGGTGAAGCCGTTAAGGTTTACGTCAATCGTGCCGACTGACGCACCGAGGTTCTGATCATTTTTCGTAGCCTCTGCATCTCCGCGAAGAAGAATTTTTGCATCAGCTGCTCCAACCGTGCCAACAGCGCCTCTTGCCGCAGTCATGGCTTCTGTAAACTGAGCCTTGGTGTAAGCACCCTTGAACTCTCCGTCCTGGAACCAAACGATAGGATACGTATCGGAATCACTGTATGCCGGAGGAATCGTTCCATAACCCTCAATGGCAACTTCGGGCTGCAAAGTATAAGTCACCCAATCACCGATCGTCAAAGGATTAACGAATTCAGCCACAGCTCCGGTATCGGTATAGAAAGAGGTGCGGTCAATAATGGTTTCTTTACCCACAGAAATGTAGGTATTTATATCGGTATGAGCGGTAAGCGCGAGATATTTGCCATCGCTGCCCTTACCAAAGGTTATCGAAGCATTGTCGCCCGAAGTATAAAGCTTAGTTCTCCAAGGATGCGTACCGCTGCCGTCACCCTGACCTACTATAAGCTCACCGCCGTTGATTTCAAAATCGACTTTAGTGTACGCGGCATTCAACTTGAAAATCTGATTCGCCTTATTAAGCTTGGTAAGATCAATCACACAATCGTTAATGCGAACGTCAAATTGAGCCAGGGTATCACTCGTACCCGATACTGTTCCGTCTTCTGTAGTAACAAACCAGTCATTGGTTCCCATATTAGCGCTAAGGCTTATATTAAGGTTACTGAAGTTCAACTCGGCATCCTTAAGAGGACCTGTTGTTGTACCTCCGTTCTGTGTTGCGATCGCAAAGAACTGACCGCCGAGAACTATATTTCCATCATAAACGTTCAAGGTGAATTTCTGTGCGAAATTATTTATAGCTTTAGTTTTCGTGTAGAACAAGAAGGAGGTGTAAGTCGAAGTAAGAGTAAAGCCGTTAAGGTTAATATCTATTACTCCTGCGGTCTGGCCTAAGTTTTCATCCTTTGCTGTAGCCGTTGCATCACCTCTGAGAAGTATCTTCGCGGGAGCGGGATCACTTTCGTCCTTGAGACCTAAATAGGTTCTGGGATAGGAAAGAGCAGAGGTAAACTCGTCACTACCGAACGCCTTCTTGAACTCACCGTTCTGGAAGATAACTATCGGATAAGTATTTGCATCTGCATAATCAGCGGGAATTGTTCCGTAGCCTTCGATATAAACGGCTTCGGATGCTTTATTATGCAAACTATACGTTACATTAAGAGCCGTTTCTTCGGTTTTAACAAACTTAGCTTCGGTTCCGCTTGACGTTCCATCGCTGCTAATTTCAGAATCGAGATAAAGCGCGGTGTTTGTAAGCGCGTCCGCGTTTTCTACCTTGCGTGTTACAACCTTAGTGTACTCACCGTCAGCGCCCTTACCGAATTTTACTGTTGATACGCTGTTCAAGTCGTAAAGCTTGGTATTTGCCGCCGCATAAGAAAGTATTATCGCACCGCCGTTAAGCTCCAAGTGAACCGCATTAACAGTTGAGCCTGCGTGATTCATATTAAAGAATACGGCATTCGTTGTAAGACCGCTATAATCAAAGATACAATCGTTAAACTTAACATTGAAGTCTACCTGCTTATCGGCGGAGTAGTTAGTACCGGTCTGATCATTGAAGATTATATCCTTATCCCAGCCTCTGCCTCTTGCGAGCTTTATGGTAACGTCTGTAAAGTTAATGTCCGCATTTTTAAGAAGTGTGTACGTTTCGGCTTTACCTTCATTATTCTGCTGACCTCCGATTCCAAAGAGGAATCCGTCAACCACCAAGGTTCCGCCGTACATATTAATTGTAACCTTCTGCTCGGAACTGCTGTACGTCTTCATTCTTAAATAGAAGAGGTGCGAGCCATAGGATTGAGTGAGGGTGAATCCGTTAAGATTTATATCGATCTCACCAACTGCCTGACCTAAGTTTTCGTACTTGGCGAGAACGGTTGCATCACCGCGAAGTAGAAGCTTAGCCGCCGCAGGCGCGTCTGCCTGAGGTCCGTCATAAGAAGGAACGAGTCCTTTTGCAGCTGTTAATGCTTCATTAAACTGGTTAGCCGCAAATGCCTGCTTGAACACGCCATCCTGGAAGAGTACGATCGGGTAAACGGATGCATCTGCATAATTAGAAGGAAGTGTTCCGTAGCCGTCTATTTCAATGTCCGAGAAGCTCTGGAAGGTAAAGTTATCAATGAATACCGTACCGTCCTCGCATCTGAATACCATCGTCTGAAGGAGAGGATCGCTTGCTACCGAGGTATAATTAGACTTATTTCTTGAGCCTGTTATAACAGTTCCCTTACTGTCTGTAACTGTACTTGTTATAACCGTTCCGCGCCACACGATCTTTATACGGAAGGTTTCCTCTCCGTCGTACGTATATGCGTGGCTCGTGGTTTCACCTACCTGCATTGTTGTATCCGAATGATGAAGTCCCACCTGATTATAGTATCCGCCGGGAGCTACGTAAAGTGTTCTCGTGCTTGACGCACTGTTAGTTCCCCAGCTCGTTACGTTTGCATCAAACTCGAATACGTAGGTATCGTTCGGATCGTAATTCTCTATTCCACCTATGGCTTTGAGCCAATTAAACTGAACGCTTCGTTTATCGGTAAGCTTAATGCGCTGAGAAGAGAATGAAGGAGCGTTAGCAGAATATTTTCCGCTGTTTTCCGTCTCCCAAAGTCCGAGCGCGGCAAGGTCTTCATAAGTGAAATAATGGAAGTCGTCGGTATAAACGATATCTTCGGGCTTCTCTTCCTCTTCTTCAACCTCTACTATAGAGAACTCATCGAGAACGAGTCCGTTAACCTGCTTAACAGTTACTTCAATAGAATTTTCCGTAACGTTGAATACGGTATAGGTAGGCTGCTCTCCGACGTTGGATATTACAACCGCCTGCTCTTCTATGTTAGGGTAATCGCCAATACGATCGTGATTAAGCGCGGTTGCTCCAATGAGCATATAAACGGTACCTGAGCCCTTAGTAACAAGATTCGGATTCTCTCTAGTTACGATCTCGCCGTTCTTCATAGGGTAGCTTCTCGTTACAAGATGAGAGTGTCCCTGAATTACGAGATCAACGTCAAAGCCCTCGAGAATATCAGCAAGGGTATTTCGGTTATAGCCGCCGCCATAACGGTGATAAACACCCTGATGCGCAAGAACTATAGTCCATTTGGCGTCCTTGTTAGCTTCAAGGTCTGCCTTGAGCCAAGCTCTCTGAGCCTTCATTATAAGTTCGTCCTGCGCACTGTAAGAGCCGGAATTGTATACGACGAAATGAGCGTCTCCGTAGTTATAAGAATAGAAGGTTTCGTCCATATACTTGATAAGATTCTGTGTCCAGACGGCATCCTTATCGGTTCCGTCTACAAGAGCGTTAATAGCATTTACAACCGCCGGATCAAGCTCGTCGTTTCCGCCGTTATCAGGATGATTGAAGTGCATTCCGAAATAGTAGTTCTGATCATCGGTATAAAGCTCGTCATCATGGTTTCCGGGAGTTGCAAAGTGAGGAATGGTTGCGCCAGCTTCTCCAAGAGCTTTGAAATAGAGATTCCACTGCTCTTCATTAAGACCGTTTTCAACTACGTCACCGGTGTGAAGAATAAACGCCGGATTCTTAACCTCTTCCAAAGCCTCGTCAATTGCTGTCTTGGCATACATAAAGCCTTTATTAGCAACTTCTGTGCCACCCCAAGTGATACCCTGAGTATCGCCTACCGCGATAAAGGTGAATTCTTTTTCGTCACCCGTTGCAGTAGTGAAGGTATAGGCCTTACTCCAATCATTTACTTCATCAGAGCTGTCCTTAACTCCTATTTTGTATTCATATTCGGTATTTGCAACAAGACCCGATACGTCTGCCTTGAAGTAATCTTCATCGGCATATTCGGTAGGCTCAGTAAGCTTATATGCATCCGCAACAGTCCATTCGGATGCGCCCTTAACTCTATACTTTATAGCCATAGCATTGCTACCGATAAACTCAGCCTTTGCGGTCCAAGCAAAATGTCTTGAAGACGTTGCATCGGTAAACGAGGTAACGAGGTTATATACGTTAGCTCCAAAGCCTTCCGATGAGGGCTCAAGAGTTACAATCTCATATTCGTTGAGAATAAGTTTTTCGTAAGAAAGGCTAACGTTTTTAACCCTTTCCGCACTGGGTGCATACGCAACTATGCCACTACCGGAATGCTTATTGTAAGTGCCCTTGCGAACAATTCCGCCATCGGGAAGAGTTACTTCAACGATAGTCATATTCTGCGCAGGATTTACGCTCACGTAAACCGTGTAATCACCGCTTCTGTAATCACCGTTAACTTCAGCACCGAGTATTGTAAGTCCACCGTCCGAAATTGAGAAGAGCTCAGTAGCTCCGAGCTTAATATTAACTTCACATCCGATTACGTAGTTTGCAACGGCGCTGTAAAGAGCCTGCTCATCATCAGCTATTGCAATCGGTGTAGTGCTTACTGCCGAAAGACTCGCGCTTTTCAGTCCATACGCCTTTCTTATGAAGGCTTCTCCGATCATCTGCTGAGTAAGAGCATCGTAGTGCCAGCCGTCCTGCTGAACAAGATCCTTTGCTTCACCGCTCTCAGGATCGGTAAGATCATATCTTGTGTCAAGCATTGCCACGTTAGTAAGAGCCGTATCAGCCGCAACTGCGTCCTGCCCCGCCTGAACTGCCGCAAGACCTACTTCGCTGTTAGGCGCATATGCAGGATTGCGGTAAACTCTGCCGTAAACCGCAGGCATAGCCGAGAGATCTTCTCCCGTGATTATTCCTACGTCGTGTCTTACGTCGGAGATAAGAGCTTTAAGGAGCGTAGAATAAAGCTCCGCTGTCATATCTCCATGGTTGCCGTCTCTTTCGCCCTGCATCCACCAGAAGCCCTGAACGACTGGTGTATAACCTTCTTTTTCGAGCTTTGTAACAGCTTCTTTAACGGTAGAAATAAATCCGTCGTAAAGGTCGCCTATTTTATCACCGTCAAAAGCTATATCGGGATTAGCCGCAATATATGAAGGAGATGTCCACGTTGCTATATTATTATCAGCCGTAACACCGTTTGCAGAGAGCTGAGTATCTCCGTTTGCATACTTGATTATTACGTGCTGCTCGCCACTCTTGCTGAGCGCGGTCGCGATTCCGATTTCAGCGCCGGAATACGCCGCATTTTTACCAAGTCCGAAAGTAACGGGAACGAAATCCGCGCTATCGTTTCCGTATCCCTTTCCATAATAGAGAACATTTGAAATACCCTCATCAAGAATATCTCCGTCTGAGTATCCGTCCGGGTAATTTTTCGTTTCTCCGTAGCCTACCGCATTCGATTGACCCGCGATAAGCCATACGTTGATTTTTTTGCCTGTATCAACATTGTCTTTACTTGCCGAGCTCGCGCTTATAACGATCGCCAGACTAGAGAAAACCAATGCCAAACAAAAAACAACCAACAAAAGCTTTTTTGTTTTGCTTTTCATTGTTTTCATTCCTTTCTTAGCTATATTTTTATTTTAATTATCTGCGTACGAATAAATAAAATCTGTTTCCATTCCTCTGCCGAATATCCTTAACTTTTCTTCATCAATAGAAACAATACAGAAGGTTTCTTCTTTAAAATCACAAACAGAACGCACGGTTTTATGAACGACGCCACGTCTCACGGAAAGTCCGCCCGGATGATAATGACCTGCTATATAAGCTTTGACATTGCTGTAATTGTCCAAAAGAGCAAGCATTTTTTCATATTCAATTATTCTTGCAACAGGCTCGGTTTCCCCGGGCTCTCTGAGGCAAGAAAGCTCGTATACAGGAACGTGGCAGAAGATTACAACGTCTTCCCCTTTGCTGCTCGCATCATCAAGCATACTTTTGAGCGCATCCCAAGAGCTTTCGCGGAAGAGTCCGGGCCATTCCTGAACCGGAACATCCGGATTATTTTTCCTGAAATTCCAATACTTCTCCTTTTCCTTTTCATCGCGGCTGTATCTGCTTATCTCAAAAGCATTTAATACTATAAAACGAAATCCTTTTACAGAAAAGTCATACATAGGAGCAGGAATCTTTATAAGCTCCGTATGCTCCCACTCACCGCGGCGGCAAAGATCGTGATTCCCTATAGCGTATTTGACCGGGTGCTTACACCCTGCAAAAGCTTCCGCGATTTCGGGCACTTCATTCATATCGTGACCATCTCCGAGATCGCCAAGTGAGAAAACAAAATCCAAATCACTCTCATTTAATTTATCTACTATCGAACAAACTTTTCTCTTTGCACCAAGACAATCGCGCGTTGAATAATTCCCTTTTTCAGAATAGTGACAATCACCTATAACGGCAAAATTTACAGATTTACTCATATTTTTCACCTTTTACAATCCGATTTGCATTTTATATATCCGAGTTTATCAAGCCAAACCAATACATGAGAAGCAAATCCGTGGTTACAGCTTGCCTTTATGTCCTTATGCTCCCAAAGTGTTCCGGTGATACTTGCCATATAATCAAAGTATCCGCATATATCCTCTTCAAGCTTATCGTATCTTCTGTTTTGGCACAGAAGCTCAAGACGCAGATAATTCCCTATAAACGCATTCGACGGATAAATTTCTTTCCATTTACCTGTTTCTTTACGCTCGGGACCGAAATCATCTACAAGCGTTTTCCAAAGCTCTTTATCTTCTTCAACACTGGCTACACCGGTAAAGAATGCGTAATACTGGCAGGTTTCTGTACGTTCGCCGGAAAGTGTAAGCTCTCCGTTTTTAAATACCGAATTATCACAGAAGAATATACCGGTTTTACTCTCTCGCCTTATTGTTTCTTTTAGCTTTTCGGCTTTTTGATTATGCTTTTCATCCCCGTAAAGCTCGTACATCGTCTTTAAAAATTTATAATACAGCATATTCGAGGGATAGTTAATGTCCTGAACGAGATTATTGCACATAGACCATTCAACAAATACCCATCCATCAAGCTTTTCAAGAAGTCCGTTGCTATTTTCATAAGCTTCGAAATATTTGCAAAGCTCAAGTATCTTCGGATAAAGATCATTGACAAGTTCGCGGTCTCCCGTTCTGTCAAGATATTCCTTTAGTTCAAGCACATACCACATAGCCCAGTTCGGTATAAATTCCGGATTTCTAAACTCCGAGGGATAACACATCGGTAGCATTCCGCGCGGTATGTTTTTGTAGGTATCTTCCATTGCAAAATTTGATAAGAAGCACTTCTCAACCGTACTTTTACCTGAAAGCAATCTCTCAACTCTCGCTGTGAAGAAACTATCGCAAAGCCAACCGGCTCTTTCTCTGGAAGGGCAGTCCATATATATATCAAACGTGCTTTGACGGAATGTTTCAACGGCAGCATTGTATATACGGGAGATAGCGGCGCTAGCCTTATCAGAATCAAGCTCAACTTTTATTTCCGAGATATTAAAATCTACTCTTATCATACCAACATAGCTAAGCTCGATTTTTCCGCCTGCCGTTATTATATTTATATATTTGAAGGTGTATGGTTCCGCGGTTATAAGCTTATAATCGTTTCCGCCCTTTAATCGATATAACACTACATTTGACGTATGGTTTCTTGTGAAATCAACTCTGCCGTCAACGAGTAACTCATCAAAGGTCATATATAGCTCCGTATCTTCCAGGCAGCGAAGCATAACTTCAATAAATCCCGTAGTGTTCACTTTCATAGAAGCGGAAATATAAGTATCCGAGTTCATCACCGCCGGTAAAGAAGGCTTGCGTCCGTCGGGGCAAAGCTTCAGTTCTTCTGCTTTATGTATGCTTATTATCTCTGCTTCTTCCGGCGCAAAGCCGTCAACGGTTTTACCTGCATTAACTACCTCGCGACGATCATAGTATTTTTTCGGTATGATATGAGTAACCGAACCTCCGCCGTATATCTCACATACCGACTCTCGCGGGAACTCGGGATAGCTTATCTCGCGTTCAATAAATTTCTTTTCACCGCAAATCTCAAGTTCCACCTCTTCAGCATCATCACAGCGGCTCATATCATAAACCTCTGCAAATGCGCGCTGGTAAGAATAACGTTGAACACGCTTCACACGTTCGTTATACGAATAAGCGCGCCAGCCCTCGTCGCCTGTATATGCAATTACCTCACCGTCGCAGACAATTTCCGCGCACAAAAATGACGGTTCCTTCAACCATTCGAAAGTATCACAATAGTAACCGGTGGAAAGAACGGACACCTCGTTGATCTCTCCCACCAGATACGCGCTGATATCTATCTCGTCTACGCGATAGTGTCCTCGCCCTGCCCTCGCAGGACCGAAATGGATAAACTCACTGTTTATAAAAACTTGATAGCTTGTATATCCGGAGATGCGGAGAACTGCATTTTTGCTTTTTCCGATGCTCGAAACGAATCTCAAGGAATGATTAAGCTCGGTCTGCATATCCTTTTCCCACACGGGACACGCTTTTACGAAATTTACTTCTTTAAATAGCATACTTACACCCTCACCCCATCTCTTATCACGGTCGCAAATACTCTCTATATCCACTAATAATATAGGGAATTATATTATAAATGATTTTTTCTTTATTGTAAATAATCAAATATAATGTACCCGCTTTATCTTGACAAATAAAGCAATAGGGTGTATAATAACCACAAATAAATCATGGGAGTTCGGTATGGAATTACTACAGTTAAAATACTTTTGCGACGCGGCAAAAACTCAGAATTTATCAGAAACCGCAAGAAAGTTCAACGTTCCCACCTCAAACATCTCAAACGCTATTAAAAGGCTTGAGACAGAGCTTGACTGCGAATTTTTCGATCACCTTTCGAACAAAATTTTTTTGAACGAGCAGGGAGAAATATTTTATAAAAAGGTCTCGGCGGCACTTATGCTGCTCGATGACGCAAAGCTTATTATAAAGGAGAATTCGGGACCTCTTTGCGGTGAGATCTACTTGCGTTGCAGGAGCAACAGAGGAATAGTAACTCAAGCAATGGAAGAATTTATCAAGGTTTATCCGAACATAAAATTCAAAATTACCTTCGGTGAAGCTTCTATGAAGAACACCGATATCCTGATATCCTATGAACTACCGATTGATTCTAAGGAAAAAGTACTTATAGTAGAAGAGGACCTGCTCATCGCTATGCATAAAGATAACCCTCTGTCAAATAAGGAAGTACTCACGGTTTCCGATCTAAAAAGCGAAAGATTCATTGTAGGTCTCGCGGCTCAAACGGATGAAGAATGCAAAAAAGCAGGCTTCGTTCCGAATATTGCATTCGAACTCAACGATCCTGCATACGTTCGAAAATATATAGAAATGAAACTCGGTATAGCATTTATTCCTTCTGTTTCCTGGCGAAACCTTTTCTCGGATAACGTAGTTCTAAGAAACGTGGGAGTAAAGCGTAAGACCTATGCTTTTATTCCAAGTAACAAGCATACGAAAAAATCGGTTACGATTTTTCTTGAATATCTTCTCGCTGCGGCAAAAAAAGCAATGGAAGAATGCAAGTCTTAAATTCATCTGTTTTGCCATAAACCATCCCTTTACTACCACCTTGGGATCGTGGCGTGTGCTTGTCTTGATACAAGTGGCGTCGCTTCGCTCCGCCAGACAAGCACACGCCACTAACAAAATCAAAAGGACTAAATTCGGAAAACCGAAAGCCTGACGGGTGCGGGTTTCGCGCTGAACCGCTTGCGAAATCTCCGCACTAACCGTCGGCTGTTTTTTCGTTTTTGAAGCCTCATTACTACGCCATTTAAGATTTAGTTTGACTTACGTAATTGCTTTATGACGTCGGGGCTAACGACACCAACATACACCCCTTCATCCCAGCAGGTGAAGTCATCATACTCGTGTACAAGCTCGACAGATTCTCACGTAACAAATACGAGATGGCTATTCACCGAAAGACACTTAGGGATAATGGCATTAAGCTCGTATCTGTAAAAGAAAATATTCCCGACTCACCCGAAGGCATTATACTTGAGTCGCTGCTTGAGGGTATGGCGGAATATTATTCGGTAGAGCTTGCTCAAAAGGTAATGCGAGGACAAAGAGAGACTCGCATCAAAGGTAACTACTGCGGCGGTGGCATCCCATACGGCTATACAACCGCTAAGGTTGGCAACGAAAAGAAATACGTTGTAGACGAAAAAGAAGCCGCCGTAATAGTTCGTATCTTTGAAGAATATGCCGCCGGTAAGATTGGTCGAGAAATAATCGAAGGACTCAAAGCCGATGGCATATACGGACGAGATGGAAAACCATTCGGCAGATGCACCATATACGGAATACTGCAAAACGAAAGATACACAGGCGTGTACCGGCACAAAACAGATGGCGTATTTCTAAACACATTTGCCCGGATAGTACCTCAACCGTTATTCGATACGGTTAGGAAAATCTGCGAAAACAACCAACTTGGAAAGAATAGCACAGAAGCCCCTTACTTACTGAGAGGTAAAATCCGATGTGGTTGTTGCGGAGCTACAATTCGCGGCGATGCTGGCACTTCAAGCACCGGAGAAGTTCTTAGATACTATGCTTGCGCAAACAGAAAGAAAATCAACGACAAGTGTAAAAAAGAGGATATCGAAAAACTCGTCATTGAGATAACGATAAAAGCTCTGGACAATCCGGAAAATGTTGCTTTGCTGGTTGACAGAATCTTTGAAATTAACGAAGAGCGTAGCAAAACAAATAGTGCACTCGCTATCCTATACAGTGAGCAGCAAGAAATTCAGAAATCCATAGACAACCTGATGCGAGCAATCGAGCAAGGAATCGTCACTAATGCACTACAAAAATCAGACTACCAATAGCCCCAAAAACAAAAAGTGGGGCTGAGTCATTAACTTAGCCTAAAAAGAAAAAAGCGGATGATCTTTACCGAAGGGTATTGAGCATCCGCTTGCTTTGTTGTATAATTTAATTACCACAAAAAACCACACACAAAGCAACGAGGTAATTATACAACAATGAGAGAGAAAAATCAAGTAGTTTTGCGACACGAGGAAAGAAGAACGTAGAAACGCAATTTTTAAAACCACCTCGGGGGTTCAAATTGAAAAAGGAGAATGATTGTCGCCCATCATTCTCCTTAATTTTTTTGTTTTGGACACCTTTCAGTTTCTTAAAGAACCTTACGCCTGATGCCGAATCAAACAAGTCAAGCTCGTCAGAATCGTTCTCTTTTTCAGCTTTCTTCCCCCTTGCTCGAATCTCGTAATGATTCTGAACTTTAATGATTTCAAAAGCTAATCCATTAGCGCTAAAGCATGGAAATGTATCGGCTTTTTCATCATTTGTTTTTATGTGACAGCAAACCAAATTATAGTCTGCGGTAGCGCCACCTTTGCTCTGCGGAAGGATATGATCCACATTCCATCCGAATTCGCTATAAACCTCAAATGGCAATCCTCATAATAGCATTCCAGAAGATTAGCCAGTTAGTTTTCAGATTTTTCTGAAAAGGTTCAGTTTCATCGAATTGCTTGTTTATTATACCATATTTTTCTCAATACGTCAACCACCTTTTTTCTTTGGTACAATATAAGCTATGCAAAATAATTATTTATTGACTTTTCTATAACATTATGTTATCCTTTATTTATAAATATAAATCGGAGCAAAAAATGAGATCTGAAAACGTAAAATCAAACGTCCCTAAGCTGGATATATGCTGTAGAAACGGCAACGTATCCGAAAACGGGCCGCGCAGAATATCCGAGCTTCACTATCACGATGAGCTTGAATTTTTACCTGTATATTCGGGCAGCTTCTGCTGCCGTGTTGACGGGCGCGATTACATCGCGAAAGAGGGAGACGTGATATTTGTCAACGCGGGCGTTCCTCATGAGACAATGTCCGTAACCGAAAGAACACAAACGGCACTTTTGCAGTTCAAAGAGAGCAATTATCTCAACACCGAAATACGCAAAATAATCAAATATTCCGTAAAGTTTCAGAACCTTGAGGGTGACCCCGTGCGTATTATTCGCTCGGCTGAGCTGTTTGCAACTATAGATAATATCCTGAATGAATGCGAGAATAAGCAGAGCGCATACGAGATACTCGTGCGCTCGGACGTTCTGAAAATAATCGGTACGCTGTACCGCATGGGTATACTTTCAGACGGGGAACAGGTATATGCGAGCGCAGCCGTGCAAAAGATACTCCCCGTTATGACCTACATAAATCAGCACTACTCCGAGAACCTCTCGCTCCTTGAAATGAGTGCTATGCTCGGATTTGATAAAAGCTATTTTTGCCGCATATTCCGTGCGGCAACAGGTGCAACCTTTACGGAATACCTGAACTTCGTACGTATATGCAAAGCGGAAAAGCGACTTGCCACCACAAACGACAGCATCCTCAACATTTCCTCGGACGTAGGCTTCTGCTCGGTGTCGTATTTCAATAAGATATTCAAAAAATACAGGAACTGCTCACCAAGCTTTTACCGTACCGCAAAGTACTGCAAAAACATCTGACCCCACGGTACGTGCCGACTTATTCACCGCGTTTTCCCTTTTTCTTCTCGGGGGCGGAATTCAGATAGAGAGTTATAACGCTCTCTATGGTTTTTGAAAGAGCTATGCGTTGCCTTGCTGTCAGTGAGGTGCATTTTCTGTAAAGAGTCAAAATGTTTATCTCATCTTCCGAAAGGTCAAGCCCATTATGGCTTATCGGAACGTCAAGCAGCTCGCCTACGCTTACGTCAAAGCACTCTGCGAGCCTTGGCAAAAGCTTCATGAACGAAGCAGATCTTCCGCGCCGCCAGTTGTTGACCGTTTTCGGAGCCAGCCCCACCTCACGCTCAAACGAGGCATCGCTATCATACTCGCTCTCTATAAGAGATAAGATTTTCGCACGGGTCTGTTCAGCCTCGGTGTGTTTCGATTTCATTGCACGGGTCTCCTCTTTTCAGTCTTTTTCTTGCCGCCGTTTTTCTTGACGTCGGTATCGGCTCTCTTGCCGCGCACGCCTTTTTCGGACGGTCTGCGTGCACCGAGAGGCCTCTCTCTGCGGCGCATTGCCGCTTTTGTTTTCTTGGCGGCGGAGAAGCCGAATTTGCCAAGCCGCTCACCGAGCGCGAAATACTCTCCGTGCGCATAGGCGATAAGCCCTGCCTTTTCAAGGCATATTTTTCCGTTTTCATCGAGAATACTCTCGTCACAGCTCACGCTGACGATATCCGCCATAAAAACGTCGTGCGTGCCGAAATGAAGCACCTCAAACACACGACATTCAAGTGCTATAGGTGCGCCCTCTATAGTCGGAGGAGCAACCGCTTCGCTCGCGAGCTTTTTCAGTCCAAGCCGTTCGAATTTATCCACCTTGGCACCCGTATATATCCCCGAATAATCGGTAGCGTAAGCAAGAGCTTCGGTGGTAAGATTTATAACAAACTCACCGCGCTCTGTAAGCAGCTTATGCGAATAGCGAGTGGGGCGCACTGAAATATAGGTCCTCGGAGGATCGCTTGAAAGTATCCCCGTCCATGCAACCGTGATTATATTTGAGTTTTCCATATCTCCCACCGTTGCCATAACCGCAGGCAGGGGGGCGTGCAAAGTTCCCGGCTTGAAGCTACGCCTTGCCATTATCATTTTCCTCCGTTTTCTCATTCTTTTTCAGCATGCCGAGCCACATGCGCGTAAGAAGCGCATCGGGCAGAAGCTTGAATAAAAGATGTTGCAGCTTCGTGTACCAATTAGTCACGTACATAGCACGACCCTTTATACTTGCCTTAACGCATTCTGCAACCACACGCTCGGTTTCAAGCAGGGGCTTCATGCTCTTTGGCACGTATGCACCCGATGCCTCAAGTGATTTCGGCAGAAAAGCCGTATTGACCCATCCCGGGCAGAAGCAGGTTGCACGTATACCGTACGGCTGAAGTTCATAATTCAGAGATTTGGTGTAGTGCAGAACGAACACTTTCGAGGACGAGTAGGTATTAAAGTGAGGTAGCGGTGTGAAGCATGAGCCGCTGCCCAGTTGAATTATTCTGCCGCCGCGCTCCATATATTTTACGCTCATGTGAGTTATAAGAACGGTTGCTTTTACGTTAAGGTCTATCATATCGCTGACGGTTTTTTCGGAAAGCACGTCAAATGCACCGAAAACACCGAAGCCTGCCGCGTTTACAAGAAAGCTTATTTTGGGATTTTCCTTTGCAAGTGCTTCACGGTATTTATTAATTCCCTCGTCTGTGGAAAGATCTGCCGAAATTATTTTGCACGGAGTGCCAAGCTCCTCGGCTACCTGCATGAGCCTATCTTCATTTCTTGCGATCAGCCAGAATTCCTTTACTCCCGCCATATCGCGAAGCTTAAATGCAAATTCTCTTCCTATACCGCTGGAAGCTCCTGTTATTACAGCTAATGACATAAACTATTCTCCTAAAATTTAATATATACATTAAGCATTTTAGCATAAATTACGAATTTTGTAAATACATTCGCAAAAATAAATTTTTTCAAAAAAGTGAAACCGCACAAGCTGAATATCGTTATTATAATTGAAAGGAGTGCCGAGGCACGTACAACCGACCCAAGTACATCAAAATGGGGCACTATCCCATATAACGTGTCGAGAATTTCGTTAAGCATTTGTGCGGTCGCCCAAAGGCGACAGAATGGAGATTAATATGAATGACCACGCAATAGTAGATCTTTTCCTTGAGCGGAACGAAGATGCCATTGTACATTGCGATAACAAATACGGTTCCAAGCTCAGGGCGTTCGGTAACAGAATAACGAACGATGCCGAAGCTACCGAGGAATGTGTTGACGATACTTACATGAGAGCATGGCAATCGATACCGCCGACCGATCCGCGCAGTTATCTTTTCGCCTTCCTTTCAAAAATAATGCGAACGAGGTGCATTGACAGTTTGAGAAACAAAACCAGAGAAAAACGCGGCAATGCCGTAACGGTGCTTTCAGATGAGCTCACGGCTGCTGCCCCCGACCCCCAGCGAGCTGACTGCGCAGCGATAAAAAACGAGCTTTCGGCTCTTATAGAAAAATTTCTTCTCACGCAAAAGGAAGAAACAAGACACGTATTCGTACTACGCTACTTTTATATGGAAAGTGTGGAGGATATCGCAAAGCGACTTTACATAACGGAGGGCAAGGTAAAAACGGTTTTGAAAAGAACACGTGATAAAATGAAGCTCTATCTTGAGCTGTACGGATATCATGCATAAGCAAGAGGTAAAAAATGAATGAAAAAATAAGCGGTGAGGATATTCTCCTTGCCATAGGTGATATTGACGCCACCCTGCTGGCTTATCCAAAACGGGAGAGCTACCGCGATAAGCTTCTCAAAAAGCTTTCAGTCGTTGCGGTGATAGTTATCTGCGTTTCGGTTGTATTTTCGGGATATTACAATCTTGTGATGAAAGGGGCACACGCATCCGATCCGAATTACTTCCCCGGGGCTGCCGATGCTGACGGCATGACGAATGCGGGCAACAGTGATATGAATACGGATGTCAACGATAGCTATGCTATGCCGGATAAGCTCATGTTCTCCTACGACGGCAGACCGATCAATCTTGATGCGGGAGAATACAAAATAGCAAAGAACAAGGTCGGCTCTATGAGTGTGTACCTTGAGCTGATATCCGGCGGGGCTCCCCACGTATATCTGCTTGACACTGCAAATCAGATAAAGGAAGAGCTTACCGTGAACACAAATAACATTTACGGTATATTTGAAATAAGCGGAAATAAACTTTTGCTTATAAGCTCCCCGATGTTTGACAAGGATATACATCTCAGTGTAAAAGAGTGCGATGATCATTACGAAATAGATATAAAATATATAACAAGTTAAAAGGAGAAAAAGGCATGAAAAAGAAAATTATTGTTTACATTTCGAGCATTTTACTGATTATTTCACTATCACTTGCGATGCTGTGCTCATGCTCATCAGCAAAGAGCTCTGCTAACGGATACGATGGAAATGCAGGCGCAACAAAGGATGATGCATACTACGATTCAGGTGACGGTATAGGCTCGCTTCCCTCGGGCGGTGTTGACAATCCGAACGCAAAGATCATAAAGACAGCGGATGCCACCATACAGACAGCGGAGTACGAAGAATTTATTGCGGAGCTTTATGCGAAGATAACCGAATATCGCGGCTATACCGATGCCGACACACTGCGCGGCAGTGCTCCCTACAGAACGGCGTACGTTACAGTGAGGATCCCCGCAGAACATCTGGATGCCTTTAAGGAGGCTCTCAGCGGAATGGGAACGCTCACCTATTACAGTGCTAAAAAGCTTGACGTATCTCTCACCTATTCAACACTCGTTGCGAAGATAGATACACTGACTCTTGAGATAGGCGTTGTTTCCGATCTGTTTGATATTGCAAAGGAGGACGGAGATCTTGTCCGTATATCCAACCTTGAAGAAAGACTTTCAGACCTGAAGCTTGAGCTGGCTGAGGCACAGGCTCAGCTTGCTGTATACGATAACAATATAGCGTATTCCACCGTGAACCTTACCGTAAACGAAAAAGAAGTGATCGAGATAGTTGAAGAGGAAGAAAAGGGAGCGTTTGCCCGTATCGGTGAAAACTTCGTCAAAAACCTCAAGGATATCGGTAATTTCTTTGTTGAGCTGTTCGTATTCCTTGTAAGCGCACTGCCTTACATCGTGCTTATCGGAGTTATCATAGCGGCAATCGTGTTCATACTTATTTATATTGACAGGAAAAAGAAAAAGCAGAATAACGATAAGAAGGATTAAGCATTTATTTCAACCGTGCTCCGAGTGTCAAACCGCACTCGGAGCATTTAATTATTAAGAATAGTTAAGAAAAAAAGCATTGCCTTATCCGACAAAAAGTGATAAAATTATTCCCGTGAGACGTTTTCAGTTTGACCCGTATATGTTTGTAAATATTCAATAAGGAGAAAAAGATGCTGGGTACTGTCCACATACTTTACATGCTCATATCGGGAGCCATCGGTGCGGTACTGCTGGTATGGCTTTACTTAAATAATAACGAAAGATGCAACGTATATGCGCTGCGCACGCTTGCTATCTTAACCGTCATAATACATTTTAGCTCGCTTGTGTCAAATCTTATTACCACGGGCTCGCTTGGAATGACGGCGGGGCTTATCGTTCCGATACACCCGTGCAACGTATGCATGTGGCTGTTGGTCATATCCTCTTTCCTGACAAAGAACGAAAGCTTTATCGCAAAAGCCGTTAAGGAATTCACGTTTCTCGGAGGCACGGTTTGCGGAGCTATCGGCACCATCTTTAACGAAAACTTCGGCAACAATCCCACTCTGACAGACTACTCGGTGCTTAAAGGTCTAATGTCACACAGTACCATGGTATTCGGCTGTATTTTACTTTTCACGGCAGGGTTTGTTAAAATACGCCTACTCAGCAATCTTATCAGCGGAGCACTGGGACTGCTGCTGTTCGTTACAGACGGATTTATCATAAATACCTTGTATTCCGCTTTCGGCATGCCCGATTGCAACTCAATGTATCTTCAGCAAATCCCCTTTGAAAATCTTCCGTGGCTTAACACCGGTGTCATCGGAATACTTGCGCTTGTGCTGATATTCATTATCGGCTCGGTGTACGAGCAGCTTGCACTAAAGCCCGAGGAGCGTTGGTATACACAGCTCCGTAACAAATGTAAAAAGGAGACATAAAAATGAGAAGCTTTTTCCTTTGGCTATTCGAAACAAGAGAGGAGCCCTTTGATATTCCGCTCTTCGGTTTCTTCCATATTTTTTACGCGCTTATTATCTTTGCATTGACTATTGCCCTCGGCGTGTACCTTTCGAAAAAGAAAAACGCTGAGCTTAACACAAGGGTACTGCGTATACTCGCTTACGCAACAGCGATAGTGTACGTAGCCGACTTCTTTATTCAACCGCTGTTCAGAGACGGTTCGATGAACGTTGACAAGCTCCCATTCCATATATGCACGGCACTTTGCCCTGTTCTTTGCTTTGTTCAGTTCAATCACCGCTTTGAGAAATTCCGTGAGCCTGTCTCTATTCTCGCGATAGTTGCACCGCTCATGTATATATGCTATCCCGGAACCGCTATCGGTACCGAATCACCGTTCTGTTATGAAATAATCCAGACCTTTGTATATCACGGTCTTGTATTCTCCTGGGGCTTTAACAATCTCGCTACCTCTACCGTAAAGCCCTCGATAAAAAGATGCCACCATGCTCTTATCGGTATATGCATTGAGGCTCTTTGGGCGGGCTTCGGCAATACGGTTTATGCCAACTTCGATTGGTTCTTCTTAACAGGCTCGACGTTCCCGTTTATTCCTAAGCCCCTGATGCCGATAGTGGTTATAGCCGCAGTTTTCGGCATGGTAATGATAATTTACGGCCTGTACTACGCATGGTGTAAAATACTCAGCAAAAGAGCTGAAAAATATAACGTAGCAGAGGAAAAAGAGACTGTTACCGTTTAAAAAGAGGGGCTGTCGCATTTAGGCGTAATCGAAAACAAAATTGGCGAGGTAGAAAGAAA
>CAZTWE010000032.1:0-23558 GCA_964617165.1 uncultured Ruminococcus sp. | reverse complement strand
TCATTTTTTCTCATTTTTTCTCTGATTTTCATAAATTCTTAATGAGACAGCCTCGCGTTTCTTCATCTCTTCGCCTTTTCGTCTCCCTATCTATCCGGAGAGGTTATTTCAGGACACCTCTTACGTAGGGCTCAAGGATGAGGGTATTATCGAAATCAAATTCCTTGGGGTCGAGATTATCGAACAGCCCCCAGTGTATCGGAACAGCGCACTTTGCACCTATTTCGCAGGCGAAGTCTGCCGCATCGCGCATATTCATATTATTCCCAACACCGTTCACGGGCAGGAAAGCATAGTCCACACCGTCCTCGCACAGCTCTATGACGTCATCTATAACGTCGTAGTTATAGAGCGTATCACCGCTGACGTAATAGGTCTTGCTTCCGTCATCGATAATATATCCTGCGGCGTATCTGTCGCTATGCGCGGCACTGACCGCATAGAACGTGAGTCCCCCCTCGCTCCACACCGAATGCGGTGAGAGAAGAACGTAGTTGTGAATACCTCCGAACTCGCGAAGTTTGCAATATGCATTCCAGGGAGCAAGCACGGTTATGGGCTTATCGTCTCTTGAAAGAAATTTTACAAGAGTATCGGGGTCAAGATGATCAAGATGATCGTGAGTTATTATAATAACGTCGGGGTGTATATCAAATAAGCTCTCCTTGACCGGTATACGCCTTTTCTTTTTCGGATCAAGCTTTTCGGCAACGGAATCGGAAAGATATGGATCGACCATTACCGTTAATCTGTCGCTTTCAAAAAGAAGCCCGCCCTGTGTTATCCACGTTACGTACATAAAATAGACCTGCCTTTCAAAAATATCGGTTTTAAACTTGCGTTAGCCATTCAGATCAAATGCGTTATCAGAAGCCCAAGCAGCCCTGATGCCGCGCCTATAAGTGCGCCTGCCACAACGTCTCTTACAAAATGTATTCCGAGCAAAACCCGTATAACGGCAAGCAGCACACCGAGGAAAAGAAGCACTACTCCGACAGCGACGTTCCACGGAATAAGCACGACTGCGATAATAAACGCTGAGAAAACGTGCCTGCTCGGAAAGCTCTGCCCCGCCTTGCTCTTAGGCTTATCACTATAGACGTGCAAAAGCTCGTAGGGGCGAGGTGCGTTTATCAGCTTTCGCATCACGCTGACTATAACGAACGGCACTCCCGTAATGACGAGCAGCTCGACTGCGCGAAGATACGCATCGGGTAAAAGATATATAAGCCTGAGAATGAATGAAAGTGCTGAAAAAGCCACGATCAGGTATGAGATGAGCCTCATGCAAAGGTATAGCTTTTTTCTCTTATATACCCATATAAGCACAGCCTCATATTTTGAGTTTGGCGTATATTCATCAACTTCCATTTTTATGTTTTCCTGCATATTTGTCACTTATTGTTTACAAAATCAATGAATTTAGCAAAGTTAGCTCTTCCTGCCTCGGTATCCTTGAACACTCCTGCATCGCGAAGAACACGAACGAACGTCTTACCTATCTCGTCCTTGATTATCTGTTCGGTGTTTTCCTCGGTAAAGGTGTAGCTCTCGCGGAAATTATCAAACCACGCGGCATGCTTTTCGATGCTCGGTATATCCGAGAACGCCTTGCCGCCGAGAATAGCGGCCTTCATATCTGCGATTTCACCTTTCAGCCTTGCAGGGAGAACGGCAAGTCCCATTACCTCGATAAGCCCTATATTCTCTTTCTTTATATTATGGTGCTCGGCATGGGGGTGATATACACCGAGGGGATGCTCATCGGTGGTTATATTATTTCTGAGTACCAGATCAAGCTCAAATGCATCACCGCGCCGCCTTGCTATGGGCGTTATGGTGTTGTGCGGCTCACCGTCGGTCTCATGATAGATAAATGCATCCTCATCGGTATACTCACGCCAAGCGCAAAGTATCTTATCGGCAAGCTCCACAAGGCGCTCACGGTCGTTTGCGCTGAGCCTTATTACCGACATAGGCCATTTTACTATGCCTGCCGAAACATCCTCAAATCCGCGGAACACGAGCTCGACGTCTATCGGTGCGCGTTCCATTGCAAAGCTATATCTTCCGCCCTGCATGTGATCGTGAGCGAGAATAGAGCCGCCTACTATGGGAAGATCGGCATTGGAGCCTATGAAATAGTGAGGAAAATGCTCCACGAAGGACAAAAGCTTAGCGAAGCTCGAACGGTCTATCTTCATCGGGGTATGAAGCGAGGAGAGCGCAATGCAATGCTCGTTATAGTAAACGTAAGGCGAGTATTGCAAATACCATGCCGTGCCTGCCATATCAAAGGGTATCTGGCGCAGATTTTGCCTTGCGGGCTTTGAGAGATTTCCCGAATAGCCCTCGTTCTCATGGCAAAGCAAGCACTTCGGATAGCCCGACTGCGGGAGCAGCTTTGCCGCCGCTATAGCCTTAGGGTCTTTTTCGGGCTTTGAGAGATTGACGGTTATATCTATATCTCCGTACTCACACTCGGTCTGCCATTTGAGATCCTTGATTATCCTGTCGTGCCTGATATAATTCGTGTCAACCGAAAGCTTGTAGAAATAATCGGTTGCAAGTCGGGGGTCAACACGGTAAAGCTCCTCGAATTTCGCTATTACCTCAGACGGTCTTTGACAAAGTATACCCATGACCCGTGTATCAAACAGATCGCGATATACCACGGTATCACCCTCTATGAGTCCGTGCTCTGCGGCATAGGATGTGATCGTGTCAAGTATCTCGTGAAGCTCGTATTTTTCCTCGCAGCCGTCCTCGGTGTACTCGGGTAGGTCAAGGAGCTCAAGGAGGCGGTTTGCAAGATATGCTCTGTCAAGCGAGGAGCAGAGCGCGCGGCTCTCGGCATAATCCAAGAGCGCGCATATCGCAGTGTTTATATTCATATACGTTTCCTTTTACTTTATTTCGGAATATTTTTTGAACGGGTCGGTATTGCCCACAAATTCGGGTGAGAAAGCAAAGGAGAAGGAAATCGACTTCTCTCTTATTGCAAACTCGGGGGCGAGCTCGGGACCGCAGGAGTGAGAGCCTATACCGGCATTTCGGTAATCTATTATTACCGTTGTATCGCGCTCGGGAACAAGCTCGTAATCGTGATCTACCTTAGTGAGATACTCGGGGCTGAAGTGCGATGCCGAAAGCGAGAAGCTGTTTGCCGCGAAGAACATTCCGTGCCCTGCTACGGAGGTAACGGCAGCCCACTTGCAGCCGTAATGCGCTGAGTTTTCCTGCGGTCTTACGTACGGCTCAAAGTTGGCAGTTGCCGTGGTTCTGAACAGCGAAAGCCTTGATGCAAGCCGCTTATCCTGATAGGATTCGTACGGACCGTAGCCGAAATATTTGATATCCTCAAAGTGCTCGGGCATTGTGAAGCGGAAACCGAATCTCGGCAGCGGAGGAAGATTTTCGCTAACCTCAGCACGGCAGTCAAGCCCAACGTGTCCACCCTCACCGAAGGTATATACAAGGGTCATTCTCACAGCCGTTCTGTGAAGCTTTGCGCCAAGAGATACCTTTGAGGTTATAACCACACCGCCCTTTTGCTCCGAGACCGACGTCTCGTAGCATTTAACCTGCATTTTGTCGTAGCCGACCTCTTCCCATTTTCTGCGCACGCGCCTGTCATTATCCGTGGGGGCGCGCCATATTGTGGGAGTTATGGGAGAGGTAAGCAGCTCCTTGCCCTCGTGAACGAACGAGGTTATAAGTCCGTTTACCTTTGACACGCATACCGCGCTCTCACCGAAGGTAACTCTGTAGCAAAGCGCATTTTCCATAACCTCTGCTCCGAGCGGCTCGGCAGCTCTCTTCTCTATACTGTCGCAAAGAATGAACTGCCATGAGGTGATCTCATAGCCCTGCTCTGCCCACTCGGTAGCGATATTCTGCCTTGCGCTGACGTTGAGCGTTACAATTCCCTCGGAATACTCACCGAGTCCAAGCTCAAAGCTCTTCTTTGCAAGGGGCGCAATATCAAGTGCACCGAGCGTGCCGCTCTTTATAACCTTGCCGCATTTTTCAACCGTGTAGTACAGGGATATATCCGACAGGTCAGTGAAATATCTGTAGCTCTTTACGGTAAGAGTGCCGCCGCTGTACGCCGCTGCAATGGGAGCCTGCGCGTGCTTCAGCTCGATAAGACCCGTGTGAGGTCTCCTATCGGGATAAACGAGACCGTCAACACAGAAGTTTCCGTCATTCGGGTAGTCACCGAAATCTCCACCGTAGGTATAATGAGGATCACTGTAGATATTATCTCCGATGGCAACCGAGTGATCGGTAAATTCCCATACGCAACCGCCGAAGAAATTGTCGTACTCACGGATGAGCTTCCAATACTGGCCGAGATCTCCGGGGCCGTTACCCATAGCATGCGCGTACTCGCAGAGGAACACGGGATATTTTTTATCCTCACCGAGGTACTTTTTAAGCAACGTCTGCGTGCTCCAATACATTCCACTCTCAAAATCTATGTATTCCCTGTAGCTGTCTGCGGGGATAGGCATAGTCTTACCTGCCGCGATCTCATCCTCAATGCCGCCCGCACGCCTTGATTCATCCTCCGCGTGAACAAGCCTTGAATTATCTCTGGACTTGAAATACTCTATCATCTTTTTGTGATTGAGACCCGCGCCCGATTCGTTTCCGACGCTCCAGATTATTACCGAGGGATGGTTTTTATCCCTCTCAAGCATACGCGCTGCGCGGTCAAGGTAAGCCTCTGTCCATTCGGGATTTGTCGTCAGCTCGTTACCGTCTCTGTATATGCCTATGCCGTGGCACTCAATATCCGTCTCATCCACAACGTAAATTCCGAGTCTGTCGCAAAGAGCGTAAAATCTCGGGTCATTCGGATAGTGGCTGGTACGTATCATATTGCAGTTATGCGCTTTGATTATGTAAAGGTCACGTAAAATATGCTCCATGGGGGTTGCATGCCCGAGTATCGGATGGCTGTCATGCCTGTTTACTCCCCTCGCCTTTACCTTTTCACCGTTGATATAGATAACGTTGCCTTTTATCTCAATGCAGCGTATACCTACGGGGATAACTACTACCTCTGAGCCCGCATACACTGTGAGATCATAGAGGTAGGGTGCCTCATCCGACCAAAGCTTGGGTGAGGTAAGAGTGCCGAGCGACACGTTTCCATCCGTCACGGTGCTTTCAACGGAAAGCACCTCGTTGCCCTCCGCATCGGCAAGAGATATGCGCACGTCCAGCGGTGCGTTTGCAAGAATGTCAACGGATATCTGTGCCGAGGCAAGATCCTCTGCAAGAACTGTCTTAACGAATATATCGTCGATCCTTACGGTATCTCTCATAAGGAGGTATACCTCTCTGAATATGCCCGATGCACGGTACATATCCTGGTCCTCAAGATACGAGCCGTCACACCATTTCAGAACAACGAGCCTTACCTCGTTATCGCCTGCGTGAACGAGCTTGGTTACGTTAAACTCACTCGTTGCATGGCTGACCTGGCTGTAGCCGACGAAGCTGCCGTTTACGTAAAGATAGAAGCATGAGTCAACGCCCTCAAAGCCGAGTATAACGTCCTTTTCTGAAAGCTCGCGCTGCGTGAGCTTGAAATGCCTTGAATATACGCCCGCCGGATTTTCATCGGGAACGTATGGGATATCTATGGGAAAAGGATATTGTACGTTAGTGTAGTTTGGGGTATCAAAGCCGCGCCCGAGAGCGTTCTGCCAATTCATCGGTACGTCAAGCTTATCACCGTCCCCAAAAGTCACCTGCATGGGATCCGCGATCTCATAAACCGAGGGGAAGAATTTGAAATTCCACTCGCCGATAAGGGTCTTGAAATACGGCGAATCGTCTCTTAGACCACAAAGAGCATTTTCCCTATCCGCATACGGAATAAAATACGCGTGCGGCTTTTCGCATCCGAGATGCAGCGTGCTGAGAGTCTGATGATAATCAGGTAAATTAAAAGGCATATTTATGTCCTCCAAAAATTATTTTTCGGTTTAAAATCTGATACTGACCTCACCCGTAAAAACAGACACGGGTGCCGCATCACCGTCGGGAATAACGGTAAGAGAGCCGTTGTCCTCAATCGCAACGGCGGTTGCACCGAAGCTGCCCGAGGACGAGACGACCTGTATTCTTTTTCCGAGCACAGCGGATGCTGCGCGATACTTTTCCATATATTCTTCACGCGATGCCGTTTCAAAACGAGAGAGGCGTTCAGCGAGAGCTGCGGCAAATTCGGCTACGTCTATATGAACACCGCACTCCGATTCAAGATCGGTAGCTATACCCGCCAGCTCCTCAGGAAACTCTCTTTTGTGAAGATTTATTCCTATGCCGACGACCGCATAATCGAAGCTGTCCTCCACCCCGGAAAAAGCACCCTCGGTAAGAATACCGGCAAGCTTACGGTCACCAAGAAAGACGTCGTTTACCCACTTTATGCGCGGCATCGCACCCGTCAGCTCGCGCACCGCATCACAAACGGATACCGCGGCATAGACCGTAAGCATAAGCGCATCGGATGCCCTCATTTCGGGGTGACAAAGATAGGACAGATACAGACCGCCCCTCTCCGAAGAAAAGCTTCTGCCCATTCTTCCGCGCCCCGCGCTCTGCCTCTCGGCAATAAAGAAAGCATCGGTGTGCGAAACGTCGCACTCGGCATAACGCTTTGCCTCGGTATTGGTTGAGCCGACAAGCTCATATACGAAAAGCTCTGTGGCTATCTGCCTTTTTGAAAATGCATTCCGAACCGCTTCGCGAAAGTCCACAGAGAAGCCCACCTTTACTAAAATATTTATCGTTGTTATTGTACCACACTCAAAAACACAATGTCAACAGTGTTGAGAAAAAATCAAGCAAATATTTATGGAAAAGGAAATAAATATTTTATTTTCGCATCCCATATCGGGAACTGTGCTGTATAAATTTACCTCTGTGTGAGCAAAATGCAGAAAAGACATAAAATCGGGAAAGGAATGTGAAAAATGGAAAGGCTTACACGTGATTATCGTGAGAATATCGCTTTTGTTGAAAAGCGGCTACGATACGGCAACAATTTCGATATACTGAAAAAGCAGCTGACCGTGGCGGGTCTTGAGGTCAGCTTTTTCTATATTGACGGTTTTGTAAAGGACGGAGAGCTGCAAAGAGTGATGCAGCAGCTGCTCTCAAGAAAGGAGCTGGGAGATGCCGAGGCTACGGAGCGCACCATTCCCTACGTTGAGGTTGGCAGATGCAGCGATGCGGAGCAGATAATAACGGCCGTGCTTTCGGGGCAGACCGCATTTTTTGCCGAAAGCTTCGGAGACGAGGCAATACTGCTCGACCTGCGCACCTATCCTGCGAGGCAGACCTCGGAGCCCGAGAGCGACAGAGTCATGCAGGGAGCGCGTGACGGCTTTGTTGAAACTCTGATAATGAACACCGCCCTCTTGCGCAGGCGCATAAGAGACCCAAGGCTCACAATGCGGCACTTCGATATAGGAGGCTCCTCTCACACGGACGTTGTCGTTTGCTATATGGATGGCGTTGCAAACGAAAAACACATCAGTGCGATATGCCAAAGGATAAGCGAGATCAAGCCGAAAACGCTCACTCTCGGCACGCAAAGCCTTGCCGAGAGCCTTATCCGTCGGCGGTGGTTCAATCCTTTCCCGAAGATACGCACAACAGAGCGCCCCGACACCGCCTCGGCACAGGTGCTTGAGGGAAGTATACTCGTTTTTTGCGACACGTCCCCCGAGGTAATGATACTTCCTACCTCGATATTCGACTTTTTTGAGGAAGCCGACGATTACTGCTTCCCGCCCCTCACAGGCACGTATCTTCGACTCATACGAATAGCGATACTTCTTTTATCGGTAGTCGTGACACCGCTTTGGTATCTTGTGCTCGAATACCGCGAGATATTGCCGAGCGCACTGTACTTTCTCATTCCCGAGGAGCCGGGAGCGTTGCCTATAATATTACAGCTGTTTCTTGCGGAGCTTGCGCTTGACGGGCTGAAGCTCGCATCGATGAACACGCCCGACATGCTTTCAAACTCCCTCTCGGTAGTAGGTGCGCTGATACTCGGAGATTTCGCTGTCAGCGTCGGATGGTTTTGCGAGGACGTCATATTCTACATGGCGTGCGTATCTATCGCCAATTTTGCGCAGCAGAACCATGAGCTGGGCTACGCCTTTAAATTCATGCGCATGATGATACTCGCCTTCGTGTATTTTCTCGGAATATGGGGCTTCGCTGTCGGTGTTGCCGTATTCTTCGTATTCGTTGCCACAAATTCCACTCTCGGGGGCATGAGAAGCTACCTCTATCCCCTTATTCCGTTTGACTTAAAGGCTATGCTGAAGCATTTCGTCAGATACAGGAAAAATGACTTCAAGGAATAAAATAAACAAATATTTCGCGCAAAGTTTGTAGCAATTGCCAATTGAAAGTTGCTCCCCAAAAATATATAATTAACATAAGAATTTATTGTAGAATGGGAGGACTTTTTGCCTATGACAAAGAATTTCAAAAAACTGACTGCTCTTATACTTTGCTTTGCCCTGCTTTGCTCGGGGGCAGCCGTCTCGGTTTTTGCCAATACCGATGCTGCAAGCAGCTTCGCTACAGCGGTTTCGTATATTGAAAACGCCTCGACACTTACCGAAAAGGAAGAGCATCTTATAAGTGCCGAAAGCTATCTTGAGGCATACAAGCTTGCAGGCGGCTCGGAAACCGATGCCGAAATCAGTGCGAGCTATGAGAAATACGTTGTCCTCAAAGGACAGATCGAGGAAAGCGTCGGCTACTGTGAGCAGTTCATGGAGTACGTTGACTTTGCCATTTACGAAAGCGATACCTTTGCCGAGACTATGGAATATATAGAGCTTGCCGAGGCTTTACTTGACAAGATCGATCTCACCTACAGCGGCATGCGGAGCGCAAAGGCAGATTATGACAATCTTATTCTCTCCTACAGAGAGCCGATAGATATCTGCGAGAGCTATATATCAAATGCAAAGGCTGCCGCTGAGGCAACGGTTTACGAGGATGCCCTGAAGCATTACGAAACCGCAATGCTTCTCAAAAAGAGCATCACTATCGAGGACTACCCCGGGCTTGACGAAGCAGACGCAAATCTTGATATCGCGACCTCATTCATGTCGGAATGTATTCTCAAAGCTCAGAACTTTATACTCGCAGTTGAAAATATCAACAAGGCCGAATCTGTTGCAAAGGGCATTAAGACCGCTTACGAGATCTTTGAGCGCGACGGTGTTGACGGAACGGCAGAGGGTGCCGCTGCGGCACTCAGCGAGCTTAAGCTCCTTGAAAAAAACTACAACCGTACGGTAAGCCGTGCAAACGAACAGGTGGAAGATATAAATGCAATGATATTTGCGTTTATATTCTGATTTTGTAAGCAAAAAGATCACACGGAGGCATGATATGAACTTTTCGAATATGAGCTGGAGCCGCAAATTTTCAATGAATCTTTATAAAAATCTCAGCGTTCCTATGGCAAGCATGACATTTACCTCGGATTTCACGAAAACCGAGCGCGGAGACCTTTACCCGATAATTGAAAAGGACGAGGGAACGGTTGAATGCGTGACTCCCGCGAGATATACTGTCAGCGGCGGATATGCCGAGCGACTTATGTGCGCATTTTTCCCCTTCGGAACGTACAAGATGTACATCTCCGAGGTGTGCGGCACGGCAGGCTTTGCCTTTGTCGGTCCCGATGCAAGATGCACGGTGCTGCTTGAAAACGACAACTGGAACACGACTATCGTACTCACGCATGAGGGCGGTGAGGAGCGCATTAAAATACCGCGCGATATAAACGAAAGCTTTGCGCTTGTTGTATCCGCAAGACCCGGATGGTTTGATATATACATTTCGGAGAGCGGACATTTCAACTACATAAAAAGCGTTAACGTACCCTCGTTCGGAGCATCGCACAGCGAGGCGTTTTATCAGAAAGCCAAGGTGCATACCGTGATCTCGGGCAAGGCGTGCATAACGGGGGTTGAGTCCTGCGTGGACTGCGGTGTAGGTCAGGCGGATATACGCCCGTTCAGATACGAAAACGGCGAGCTCATTATGGAAAGCGGCAGAATATTCCTCGCTATCAGCGTCCGTATCGAAGCAGGCGGCTATCAGGGTGTGCTTTCATGGCTCCCCGGCACGTCTGATTTTAAAATGGAGGGTGCTATATTCTACAGCACGGGTGACGGCTATATCCATGCAGACGTTGCCTCGGCATACGTTTATCACAGAGGCGAGCGCACGTGGTATATGTGGCAAAGAAGCGGAGCCGGCGGACACGTGCTTGCAAAGGCTAAATTTGACTATGACGTTCGTTTCGGCATCAATATCCTTGACGTTGAGCCTCTGCCGAAAATGACGGAAGAGAACATGTGCGACACCGCACTGCTCGGCAAAAAAGGCGATGAGGACCCCGATTTCACATACGATGCCGAGCGCGGCAAATGGCTCTTTGCACTTTGCAGATTAGCCGAGGAGACAAAGAAATACCAGTATTTCTTCTTCGAATCCGACAGACCCGATGAGGGCTATGAGTATATCGGCAGAGGCCCTGCCGGTGAGGAGACGGGCGGCACAATAGTCAAGCTTGACGGCAAATACTATTTCGTTTGCGGTAATGCTTTCAATAAAAAGTCGGATTACAGAGTCTATGAATGGGGAAAATTCGACACGTTCACCAACCTCAAGACCGATTATCCGGACGGCGGCTTCCGCGGCTGGGGTACTATCCTACCAATTCCCTACGGCTCTCGCAGACGCTATTTCTGGCTCACCTTTGACCGTACTCTTATGAGTAAGCTTGGCTTCAATTGGAGCTACGGAAACATTTACTGCTTCGAAGCAGAGGGAATTTATCCGATAGGCAAATAACTTTAAAAATACAGAATAAATCAAAAAAGCAAGATAGGAATACCGGTGTCTCTACCTTGCTTTTATTTTCGGTTACGTCAAATATGATAAACCATTAAAGATTTATTCTCAGCTGCATTGAATATAGCTTCTGCATAGCAGAGCGGCGCTCTCGGCACTCCGCCTCCATTTGCTTAACGGTGCTCTCCGTATATTCGTCAAGATCACCGGGCTGAAGCTTACCCTTATACATTTTATCAAGCATCAGAGCGTAGGTTATATCGCCCTCAACTATATCACCGTTACGCTCGCAGATAACTATATTGGATTTGCCATCAAGCAGACAGTCAACAGCATAGGCACCCATCGAGGTTGCCAACACTCTGTCACGCAGGGTGGGATTTCCACCGCGGACTATGTGCGCAAATCTTGCAAACTTGGTCTCGATGCCTGTATTCTGCTGTATCCTCTCGGCAAGCTTCGGAGCATAATCGGCACCCAAGCCCTCGGATATGATGATTATAAAGTTACGCTTTCCGAGCTTTTTTGAGTTTATCATCTTTGTGAAGAGCGCCTCCTCGTCAAAGTTGAACTCGGGGATAGCAACAGCCGTAGCGCCCGAAGCAATAGCCGTATTAAGAGCTATATCGCCCGCATCGCGGCCCATTACCTCAACAACGTTACACCTCGCGTGAGATTCGCACGTATCGCGAAGCTTATCTATCAGCTCCGTAACGGTATTCATAGCAGTATCGTAGCCTATTGTGTTATCCGTCGAAGAAACGTCATTATCTATTGTGCCGGGAATACCTACGCAGGGCAGCCCACGAAGCGTAAGCTCGGTTGCTCCTCTGAACGTACCGTCACCCCCGATAACCACCAAGCCGTCAATGCCAAGCTCGCGGCAGGTTGCTATCGCCTTTTGCTTTCCCTCCTCGGTAAGCATCTCTGGGCATCTGTCGGAATAAAGTATCGTTCCGCCCTTGTTGATAATATTCGAAACGTCACGAATGGCGAGCTTCTTTATATCCCCGTCAATAAGTCCCGAATATCCGCGCATTATACCAAAGACCTCAACACCGCTCGAAAGTGCGGCACGTACGACCGCTCGTATCGCGGCATTCATTCCGGGAGCGTCTCCGCCCGAGGTCAATACACCTATTTTTTTGATAGTATTCATTTAACTGAACCGTCCTATTTTTATTCACACATGCTATTATACATAACTCTTCGGATTTTTTCAATACCTATTTTAATTTTTTAATTATATTTTTTCTAATATTCTTTATTTTTCACGCATTTGCTATACAAGATATTTAAAAAAATAAGCATAACCGATTGACAAAAAAATAAATTAGTGGTATAATTTTACTAATATGAAATTTTCGCGGAGCGTTCCGCTGTCAATAAATGATTTCAGGGAGGTTTTTATGGATATAGCAATAATTGCAGACAACAACAAAAAAGAACTGATGGTTCAGTTCTGTACCGCATATTGCGGCATTCTCAAACGACATCACATTTGCGCCACACACACTACCGGAAAATATATATCCGAAGCTACCGGCCTTGAGATAGAGACCTTCCTTATGGGAGGAGAGAGCGGTATGGAGCAGATTTCCTCAAGAGTCTCCTTCAACGAGATAGACGTTGTGTTCTATTTCCGCTCGACCGATCCTGCAAAGGAGGTAAAGGATGCGGAGTCCGCTCTTTTACGCCTCTGCGATATACACAACGTACCCCTCGCAACGAACATAGCAACTGCTGAGGCGTTGGTGCTTGCACTTGATAACGGCACGCTTGATTGGCGCGAGCTTATCAATCCGAGAAGCGCATACAATCTTAAGAAAAAAGGAAACGTTTGATAATAATGGGCTGCATCCGTCTATCGCAGATGATGTAGCCTATTTTTAGCCAATAGCAGCATCCTGCTTGGCTGACGTACAAGGTATATTATGGCAATTGTGAAAAGAATAAAGCTCGCATTTCATTCGCATATCGAAAACCTCGACGACAGCGGCAATATTGACGGATACCCCGAAATTACCGATACTGTATTCGATGCCGAAATGCGCACGACTGACAGCCGCATCACGCTCTCCTATACCGAGAATTCCGAGGGCGGCAAAATAGCTTGCGAGATAAACGCTCGGGACGGTGAGATAACCGTTTGCCGCCGCGGTGCGATAAATTCAACTCTCGTATTCCGCGAGGGCGAGAGCTACTCGGCACTCTACGAGATACCGCCGTTTAAATTTGACATGCAGATAAAAACGCGCAGGCTGAAAAGCTCACTTTCGTTTTTCGGCGGTGCCGTTGATATACTTTACACTATGAGTGTCGGCGGTGCTGGCAAACGGTGCAGAATGAAGCTCACCGTGGACGGAGGCTCGATGCTATGACTGTAACCGAGCTGAAAGCAAAAATAAAATCCGGAAGCATCGGCGGTGCATATATATTCTCGGGTGAGGAAGATTATTTAAAGAAATACTACCTCGACAGTATGGCTGCTATCGCCTGTCCCGACGAGGCGTTTGCACTCTTCAACCGTGCTGTGTTTGACGGAGCCGACGTCAGTATAGCCGAGATCGCAGAGGCTGTGAAATCTCCGCCTATGATGGCTGACTGTAAGCTTATCGAATGGAAATATCCCGACCTTGAGGGCAGCTCGGAATCCGAGCGTAAGGCACTTCTTGAGCTTGCCGCGCAGCTCTCGGAATATCCGTACGCTGTGCTCGTGCTGTTCGCGGATATGGACGGATTTGACCCCGGAACTCAAAAGCGGCCGTCAAAGCTCGCAGTTCGGTTCAGCAAGGGCTATTCGGTTGTCAATTTTGAAAAATCAACCGATGCTCAGCTTGTCGCATGGCTGAAAAAGCATTTCGATGCAGAGGGCATCGCTATTGATGCCGATACTCTCTCGGCTCTGATATTCCGCTCGGGACACTCTATGCAGGTGCTGCGCCATGAGGTCGAAAAGCTCGCTGCCTACGCAAAGGCGAACGACATAGAGAAAATAGGCACCGAGACGGTAGAGCTCGTTGCCTCGGCTACGCTTGAATGTGATGCCTTTGCCCTCTCGGGTGCTATCACGGAAAAGAACCGCGAAAAGGCTTTTCTTGCCCTCGCGGATATGAAGCAAAGACGGCTGGAGGCGGGCGCTGTGCTCGCAACTCTCCAACGCTCCTTTTCCGAGCTTATCGCCGTTGCGCTGCTGCTTGAAGAGGGGCTGGACGCAAAGGATATTGAGGCGGTGCTCAAATGGAATCCCTACAAGGTGAAGCTTTGCATAGGCTCCGCAAAGCGGTGGGGTACCTCAAAGCTCTCCGATGCAAAGGAACGGCTGAGAGAGCTTGATGCGCAATCCAAGTCGGGGGGCGTGTCGGGCTACAAGACCATAGAGATGTTTATTTGCAGATTTATCTGACATGAAAGGTTGTTTTAAAAATGAGTAAAAAGAAAAAGAAGAATTCAAACTATTATTACGGAACAGACCGCGAAAGGAACCCCCACGCTGCAGTAAAGACTGCTCCGAGCAAGAAAACCGTGATCTATATCGTTTCGGCAGCGGTACTGCTTATCGCTGTAGCTATCGGTATCGTTGCATGCGCAGTAAACTCGTACGTTGGCATAAGATACGCTAAAATAACCGTTAAGGACCACGGCACGATAATATTGAAGCTTGACGGAACTGTAGCTCCCATAACGGTCAAAAACTTCATTACTCTTGCAAACAGTGGATTCTACGACGGGCTTACGTTCCATAGAATTATAGAGAACTTTATGATACAGGGCGGTGATCCCGACGGTACGGGCGGCGGCGGATCCGACACCAAAATCAAGGGAGAATTTTCCGCAAACGGCGTTACAAACAACATTTCGCACGAAAGAGGCGTTATTTCAATGGCGCGCTCGGATCCTTACGATTCCGCATCCAGCCAGTTCTTCATCTGCAATGCAGACTCCACTTATCTTGACGGAAATTATGCAGCCTTCGGCTACGTTATATCGGGAATTGAGGTTGTTGACAGCATCACACAGTACGGTGTAAAGTATACCTATGACGGAGTTATTTACGACAAGACAAAGCAGCCCGTTATCGAACAGATAGTTGAGATAAGCGAGGAGGAAGCACTGAGCTATACAAAATAGTTTTCGAAAGAGGTGCTTTATGAGCTCTTTATATATCCCAAAGGATTACGTGCCAAGGCTTGACGTATACGATACGCAAAAGGCAATATCATTTATTAAAAGAGTATTTCAGGAAAGATTTGCGGCGGCTTTGCATCTTGAGAGAGTCTCGGCACCGATTTTCGTTGAGGAGGGCTCAGGGCTTAACGACAATCTTTCGGGCAAGGAACGCCCCGTCAGCTTTGACGTGCCTGCAACAGGCGGCTCGGCAGAGGTCGTACATTCGCTCGCAAAATGGAAGCGAATGGCACTTATGAAATACAGATTTTATTGCGGCAACGGACTTTACACGGATATGAACGCCATACGGCGTGACGAGGAGCTTGACAATATACATTCTATATACGTCGATCAGTGGGATTGGGAGCGCGTTATCACCGAGCGTGAGCGCACACGGGAATACCTGATAAGCACGGTACGGGATATCGTTGGCGCAATATGCGATACCAACGAGCTTGTCAAAGGGGAATTCCCTGCCCTTGGCACTGAGCTTACGCGAGACGTTAAGGTTATCACCTCAGAGGAGCTTTTATCGCTTTATCCAACGCTCCATGCAAAGGAAAGAGAGCAGCGGATAACGAAAGAGTACAGCACCGTGCTGATAATAGGCATCGGCGGTAAGCTTTCCGACGGCACTGTGCACGACCTGCGCGCACCCGACTATGACGATTGGGAGCTTAACGGAGATATACTTTTCTACAACGAGGTACTTGGGCGAGCATTTGAGATATCCTCTATGGGAATACGCGTTGATGCCGAAAGCCTGAAAAGGCAGCTTGCAGCCGCAGACTGTACCGAGCGTGCCGAGTTGCCGTTCCACAAAATGCTCCTTGAAGATAAGCTTCCGCTATCGATAGGCGGCGGCATAGGGCAATCAAGGCTCTGTATGCTCATGATGGGTTCGGCGCATATAGGCGAGGTACAGTGCTCGGTATGGGATGAGCACACGCGCGAAGCATGCGCTGCAGCAGGAATCAGACTGCTTTAGAATGACCGTTAACTGTGTTAACTTTTAATTTATTTTACAAATTGCTATTGCAAAAGTGAACGATATGCGGTATAATGAAATCAGACAGATCTTAAGAAAGGTAAAATGCTTATGAGCAAAAAGCTGAATGAAAAATTTATCAGGGCGTATATAGCGCTTGATAAAGTCTGCTGCGAAAAGCTTGGCACTGCCGCAGGCGGTGTTACCGAATATATAAACAGGCTAAGCAACGCAAGATTTGCTCCCGGGCGCGATGAGGTACTGCCCCATCTTGTGAAATACAGAAACATAAGAAACGTTTTTGCGCACGAGCCCAACGCTTTAAAGAAAAATGACGAGCTTACCTCGAAGGATCTGACCTGGATCGGCAAGTTCACGCGCGATCTGGGGCGTAAAAAGGATCCTATATCACTTTATCTGCGCAAAGCAAAGCGTTACATGCGCGGCAAGCGTATAAAGAGATATATCATAATGGGAGCGATCGTTCTTGCACTGTTCGTTGCAGTAATACTTTATTTCCAATACAAATAATCAAGTTTTAACATGCTGGCATCATATCACAATCATACACCCCTTTGCCACCATGCCGAGGGAACTGCTGAGGAATACGTTCTTCACGCAATTCGGCACGGGTACAGCGTATTCGGCTTTTCCGACCATGCTCCGCACTGCTTTACGGATGATCTTTTTGCATCGCGTATGTCACCTGCGGATCTGCCGTTTTACGTTGAAACGGTATCACAGCTTCGCGAAAAATATAAAAACGATATAGAGATACATATAGGGCTTGAGCTTGAATACTACCCGAAGTATCATAAAAGAAACATGCAGATGTACCGCGAGGCGGGCATTGAATATCTCATTCTCGGACAGCATCTGCTCGGTAACGGCAAGCTGCCTGACGGTATGAATTCCTTTGCCGAAACAAGCATCAATTCATCCTATACAGCCTACGTTGATCAGGTGATCGAGGCTATGGAAACGGGAGATTTCTGCTATTTCGCACACCCTGACGTTTTCAAATACAAGGGAGACGATGATTGCTACAAAGCTGAGAGCGAACGCCTTATCCGTGCTGCAATATCGCACGGTATACCGCTTGAGGTAAACATGTTCGGGCTTTACGAGCACAGGCATTATCCAAATTCTCTTTTCTGGGAGGTTGCATCGAAGCTCTCACCCAAAGTAATTCTCGGAAGAGATGCACATCAGATCATAAGAGTGCATAACGATGCGGAATTCCCCATGGCGTACGCGTTTGTGGAAAAGTACAAGCTTGACCTTATAGAAAGCATAGAAATGCCAAAGAAAATATAAAAGTGGCTGTCACATTTGGCAAGACCGAAAAAAGTCCGAAAGCAAACAAAAAAAGTCTCGATTTACGAAAAACCCGTAAATGAGACAATAAAAGGTTGAAATCCTGCGGATTTCTTCATTTTAATGGACTTTTTTCTACCGCGGTTTTCGGGACTCAACGTACACGTGTACGCCTCTCGCCCCGAAGAACCGCGCTTCTTCCTCAAATCTGACCATCCCCTAAAAAAGCTGAGCTGCCAAAATCGGTATCTCAGCTTTCTTTTACAAAAGGAAAGAATTTTATGAAAAAATTAAAGGATTTAAAAAACGTTTGCTATACAAATATATCAGTTCGCTATTCGCAATGAAACAAGAGTATCATACATCATATCCAATGGAGAAAGCGACTCTTTGGTGCTTTTGTAAGCCTTATCGCCTATTTTGAGGTAGGCACCCTCGCCTGAGTAGAAAACGAAAGCGGAAAGCCGGACGCTCTCACCCGTGTTAAGTTTTATGATGAAGGTTGCGGGGTAGAATTCCGTTACCGTCTCCCTATCTATGCGCTCGTATATTACTATTTCTCCGAGCTTGGCTGCAAGAGTTGACCTCTCAAGCTCGTTAAGCTCATATTCATACACACCGTATATAAGCGTTGCAGAGCTTATATCGTCTGCTTTTATATCGCTGTACGGAGTCTTAGGCTCGGTATCGGTATACTCCGCCTCGGCGGCTTTATCAAGGTAATGCTTGTATATAAGTATACCCACAGCCTCGCATATCACGAGCGCAAGAACGAATATCAGGCAAATCAGAGTATGTTTTATCGGTTTTGAAAGCTCTTTATTTTTCATAATTATAGCCTCCGTTCGCGATGATACTGTAAATAAAGTAATCAAGATTTTCCACAGGCTCTTGCCATGCCTTATAGCATACCTCGTTTATGCGGACGTACATTAAGCCATACGGAGCTACAGTGACCGTTGTACCGTCCTTTAGCGATACTGTGACTATGCCACCGTCGCCAATAAGGGGCTCGGGCTCATATTCCTCATATATAACGATCTCTCGCAGCAGCTTCACGAGCGGCTCCGCCTCTGCTTCGGAGATTTCCGCTGATTTGCCAAGGAGGTCTATGGCAGCACCGCTCACGTCCTCAGCTTTTAGCTCGGAAAACGGAGTTTTAGGTTCTGCTTCATCTTTTGCCGTCTGCTCGCTGCGCTCTCTGTGGAGCTTATATCCGATAATGCCAAGTACCTCACATACCGCGAGCACAAGTATCAGCACTATGCACGTTATTATTTTTTTGGCAGTCAAGGTTTATCTCCTTTCATTAAAGCAGCGGTTTAAAATTCAAATTCGATTACGTTTCCCGCCCTGGTAACGGTAATCCTATCATACGCACCGCGGCTGTTCTTAAACGCGGAAACCGTATACACGTCACAGGTTGTGACGTCGGAAAATTCATTATCTATATTCTCTCGGATAGAGTCGTTTTCAATAACGTCTCTTATTTTTTGCGGCTCCTTTATGCTATCTCGGCTCAGCTCGGAATAAAATACTATTCCCTCATCCCACATGTACACCGCCGCATCAAGAGTCTTTGCATGCTCGCGTATCTGCACGGAAACGTCGCCCTCACACTTAAAGGTAAGCTGACTGACCGCCTCGCGGTTTTTATTGTAAATGACTATTGCGTATTTGTCATCGGGGCATCTGAGGGCTACAGCCAAGTGAAAATCGCTGTAAAAGGAAATTATACCGTAAGAAATTATTTCCGCACTCTCGCCGCTGTAGTCAGAGACGTTGCCATACCTTGCTACCGCATCTGCATCCGAGAGCTCGCACGTTTCCGTGAAAACGGGAATATCGGTGTTAAAGGAGCTTTGCGAAAACAGCTCAACTGTTTCACCGTCCGTCTTGTAATACAATCTCTTCGCCTCGGATATCGCTACCATGCCGCTTATCTGATCGGGGTAATCTGCGAAAATGCACATATCTATGTAGCCCGTAGGCTCAGAAAAAAGTCCGCGCGTCAACCTAAATTCCTCGGAAAAATTATAATTCAGCGCAAGATGCCCATCCTCAACGCTTGCATCAAGCTTATATTTCTCATCAGAGTACGGCCCTGTGTGCTCTTCTTCATAGTAGGCCCCCTTGGAGTTCTGTACCTTTATCATATAATTGCCGTATTCTTCCGTGTTGACCCAGCCGTGATAAAGGGTGATCTTCACGTCCGTGCGCGGAAACAAAGTGTTTTCCGCCGCGTAATCAATATAGCAATCATCAAACGTATACGCTTCCGTAGCTTCAACGTCACTGCCAAAGCTCGATGACAGTGGCTGACCCCTGCCCCATAGCTCTTTTACCGAGGACTTATCGGCATCATGCGGTGCCACGACGCACCCCGAAAGAAGCGTAACGAGCAGCGCGACAAGGCACAGTGCAGAAGCAATTTTTCTCATAACGAAACTCCTTTCTTTTCTGTTCAATATAAATTTGTCGGAATTCAATTGGTTTCAAAGCTTTCGAGAGAAAGTTCCACCGTTTCACCGTCTGTTTTATAATACACTCTTTTCGCCTCGGAAACCTGTTTCATTTCATCGTAGTACACGCTTTTAAGGTCTGCCGCAGCCGTATATATATCTACGTAGCCGACGGTGTCACCGAACAGCTCACGCGGAATAACAAGCTCTTCATTGAAGCTGTAGTAATAATAGGAATAGCGATACGGGCTCTCTTCCACGGTAACGTCACGCCATATTACGTATTTATCATCGGAATATCGGTCCTTTTTATGACTCGCAGAAGCTTCCGTACCGTCAGAGCTGACCATGCAAAGCTTATGCTGTCCGTACTCGCCCCTTTTCCATGCACCGTGATGCACTGTTAGCCTGACGTCATCTATCGGGTAGAAATTATATTCCGATACGTAGTCCAAGCTGCAATCGTAATTTACGGGCATGGTAAAAGAACCTTGATAAAACCCTAAAAAAGTCACATTACAAAAGCTCGTTTGAAAGCCCTCACCCGTGTAGTGCAGATCGCCTATCGATGCACCGTCAGTGTTATCAGCCTTGGCACACCCCGAAAGAGGCGTAACGAGCAGCGCGACAAGGCACAGTGCAAAAGCAATTTTTCTCATAATAAAACTCCTTTCCATATAAATTTATTTCTCCCACTTATATTTTAGCATACACCTTGATATATGTCAAGAGCTCGGAGCGATATACGTTTCTCGTGTCAAAAACGTATATTGTCGGTTATTAACTAAGGCTTTGTAAATTCCACAGGAGCCGAAATATATGCACCCGTATCATACGTATTATCATTATCGCTACCTAATATGCAGACATAGTATACGTCTCCGTAAGCGTTCTGCACACTATTCCATTCGCTTGTCGTAAAACGGTAGAATATCGTATCACCCGAAACCTCGCTTCTGAATATAAGATGATAATTGCTGTTCAAAACAACTACTTCGAATGTATCGTTCACAAAATTATGACGTATTCCGTTACTATCTATCACAACACCGTTTCCGCCCTTATCCCATACTACGCGCGGTGCGGTCGTTTCCGTTCCCGCTTCGCAATCACTGACACGTATACTGGGGGCCATTCCATTTGCCGTCAAAATCTCGCCAAGGTAGGCACGCTGCTGCCAAAGAGTATTCTTATTGTAAAAATTATCTACAAAATCATTCATGTCCCATATAACGGCAGTGCTACCACCGGTACTTAAATTCCACCACTCTCTATAGCTCTTATACAGCTGATCATCATCTGTTGTGGGATCATCGTACAAATCCCAAAGCACCGACATGACGTTAATCTCGCAGGCTTCACCTTTTACAACGACCGGTGTTTCAAAACTTAACGCTGTGTCGCCTCCGTAATCATCAAAATATGCATCAGCAACGTAAGGAGTCGTATTTTGTGTGCTATATCTTATTGACGTAAGCGTTCCGCTGTGATTATCTTCGTAATAATGCTGTGCAATAACGCCAAACGTAGATGCCCATCCTTCTCCCCAAGCCAAAGAGCACCCCTCAGACTTTCCGAAAGTATCACTGAAATTAGAAACAGCCAGATTGTTTGTATAAACGTGGCTACCGCCTACACTGTTGCTAATCCCCCAATAAAACTGAACATGATGCCCGTACTCATGCGTAATGACATCCCACGATTCATAAGAAGCCAATCCTTTTGAATTCTCGCCATCTGCATTTGCAGCACTATAAATAAATATTGTTTTGTCTTCACTATTGTAACCGCTTTTAAGGTCGTTTGACGTTTCAGGTGTATAAGGATATACCAGCTTTACGTCGTATAGATAATTATCAAGCATAGCTACCGCATATTCTCTTGCCACAACTAACGGTTGAAGCATTTGAAGTGCTCTGCATTTATCGTAATTCAGCTGTATTGTAACAGTAACCGTGACAGATTGCCCTGTCGCTATATTGGAATAGACCGTAGATGTTTGAGAGTACACACGGTTATTTGTATCAACTACTGTTGCATAATCATTTTCTGCGTATATTACGCAATACAGGTCATATCCGCCGTTCTCTCCTGTAGTAACGTTCGTGAAGTTGTACTGTACCGTTCCGTTTATGTTGGTTTGTAGAGTTGTAAGTAATTCGTCTGTACTGCCGTCATCATCGTATATCTCCACTTTTGCAGCATTAATCGGATGAATGTTACCGCCTCCGTCTTTCCACTGTATAACATACGTAATAGAAGTATCCGTAGCAGCACGGGAAGCCTGAGCGGAATTGCCATTGAACGACGAAACGTCCACCGTTTCGGTTATGCCGGAAGAGGTATAGCTATTTTTTATTTCTTCAGCATCATCTTCCGTCATACGTTCCGTATTTACCATAAATGAAAGATAATTATCCAGTGCACGCTCTTCCGAATGATAATTAACGAAAACACCGTATTCGGTATTCAAGCCGTAAAGCTTAGAGGATATTACCTCTTCGCTGTCGCTCTCGGTATCTTCTTTAAGAAAAACGTCAAACTCCAAAGAGCAAGCACCCTCGTTCATAGGAGCTGAAAGCTTGATTTCGATTTTCTTTTCATCGCTCGGAAGTTTTGAAAGAGAAATTATTCCAAATCCCTCAGCTTCGCCCTCTACCCTATCTACGGTATAAGGTGTTTCAACTATGTACAACAATTGAATGCTATCAGTCGGAAGAAAATGCGTTTTGTTACTCGGGGCAAAATGAATTAAATTTGCATCCTCCAACAAAGCGGAATTACAAACAGTGCCGGATTTATTATCCGCATCAGAGGTATCGGCGAATACCGAAAAACCGGCAAAGGTCGCTGTAAGCAACGATATCATAAGTATCATTGCCACAAATTTTTTAAGTCCTTTTTCTTTCATGTTCTTTGTTTCCTCTCTTTTATTTTTAACTAAATACTTTTTCGATCGTATCGGTAAAGCTATCCGCAGCTCCACCCGTTCCCTGTATTTCATAGGTTACACAAGCTCTATACTTGCCGCGAACAGTAAGTTGGGTAGAATGAGACTTGTTGAATATAAAGCTACTGCTGTTATCAACCCACTCATTGTTGGTTGTGCCGATATTAACATCAACCCAATTACCCGAAACATATTTTTGAATTTTTGTCGTGATTGTTGCTCCTTTAGTCAAACCTGCTCTGCCTGAATAATACAAAGTCACCTCTGCTGTACCATCATCCGCGATATCGAAAGTTGTGCTTTCCAGATTTACATTATTATAAAACGGAACTATCTGACCATCAGCATGCAAGGTTAACGATGCTACCGAAAAAATCGTAACAAAAATTACCAAGAACACAAGTGCTTTTTTCATTTTTTCACCTCTATGCCCTCTATAATATTAATACTGTTTTTAAATGTAAATGGGTTCAAAAAAGCAAAAATTATTTGTAAAAAATAAAAAAGGGGCTAGCTCATTAAACTAGTCACAAAAAGAAAAAAAGCGGATGTTCTTTACCGAAAGGTATTGAGCATCCGCTTGCTTTGTTGTATAATTGAATTACCACAAACAACCCACAAGAAAGCGAGATAATTATACAACAATGAGAGATAAAAATCAAGTAGTTTTACCATTAGATTTAGGAATTTGTATTCCCGAGGGAGATTTTGTATTCAAAGTAGCGGAAATATGCGAGAGTTTGGACTACAC
>CAZTWE010000031.1:0-23901 GCA_964617165.1 uncultured Ruminococcus sp. | reverse complement strand
CGTCACCGCCTGTGGTATCGTCACCGCCTGTGGTATCGTCACCGCCTGTGGTATCATCACCACCTGTGGTATCATCGCCACCTGTAGTGTCGTTGTTGTCATTTTCACCGTCAGTATTGTTGTTATCACCCGTGGTATCACCTGTATCGGGCTCTTCCTTATTACACGATGCGAATGCGAACGTTGTTGTGAAAGCCAAAGCTATGCACATAAGAAGTACAAGAATTTTTTTCAAAGCAGTGTCCTCCGATTAAATTTATATAACTGTATGTCTAATTCTAACACAGGCGAAAAAAATCTGCAAGCGCAATTTTTAATAAAATGATGCTTTTTGAAAAAATTCTGCAATCATTACCAAAAAAAACAAATTTGTTTGTGCAATTTTAACCATTTATTTTGAGAGAAATATGTGTTATACTATATACAATAATATAAATGGCAAAGATATTTACCGAAAAATTGGGAAATATTTGCTGAATTGCTTCGGAGTTGTATATGTTGAAGAAAGAGATCAAGGATTTTATTATCAGCACAGAGGAGTACGGTGAGGCGGAATGTCACGTACCGTTTTCGCTTTATTCGGTGCTTATGGAGAACGGTAAGGTACCCGATCCTCTTGTCGGCAGAAATATCGAGCGTGCCGCCGAGGGCATACCCGTCTCTTGCACGTTCAGTGCAAGGGTGAACGTATCGGATGCGGAGGCATCCTTCAAGCACATATATCTGCGCCTCTCGGGAATATACGCAAAGGCAGAGATCTGCTTCAACGGCAAAAGCTACGGCACTGCCGAGAGCCCGAACAGAGTATACATATTTGACGTAACCGACAGGGTATCGGTGGGGGAAAACGAGCTCACGATAGCCGCAGTGTCTCCGCTCCCCGAAAAGCAGCTGATAAGAAACGACGGCTCACCCTGTACCGATTACGAGATGCCGCCCTACCTGCCCGATATGGGCATCATAGGCATCTGCGAGCTCTTGCCGACAAACAGTGCATTGATAAAAGAGGTCAGGGTCGCACAGGCTCATGAGGTGGGGCGTGTAACGCTTATGGTGGGTATCGACACCTTTGGAGACCTTGAGGACGTACGCGCTATCGCAACTCTCGTATCTCCGACGGGGCAGATGTATTTTTCGGGCATTTCCATGGGGCACGGAATAATAACCGTTAAGGACCCCGAGCTATGGTGGCCGCACGGACTCGGCAGTGCCGATCTGTATAAGCTGACCGTTACGCTCTATTACCGCGGTGAGGCGGTTGATATCTATGAGCGCAGCATAGGTCTGCGCAGTATCGCGGTTGCAAAGGATGAAAACGGAGTTCCCGCGGTAGTAGTCAACGGAATAAAGATATTCTCAAGAGGAGCTACCTACGTGCGTGAGAACGCTGTGCTTCCTTACGTTACACGGGCAGGCACCGAGCGGCTTGTTAAAGCAGCTGCACGCGCAAATATGAACACGCTCCGCGTGATAAGCGCGGGAGTTGCTCCGTCGGACTATTTCTATGAGCTTTGCGACAAGCTTGGAATTCTCGTCTGGCAGGATATATCGGTCTCTTACATCGTACCCCCTATAGCGGGCGCGTTCGCTTCGGGAATAACCGCGGCATTGCGTGACGTTATAGCGAGAACAACGGCACACCCCTCGGTTGCTCTGCTCTACCTCTCGGTGACTGAGGCGGCAGGGGGTGACGTTGCGGGGAGTGCCGATGCGGTTGCTGAATTCCGCGATATAGCGGCAAGGATTTTGCGCCCCGTTGTTGAAAGATATTCTTCGGGCGTTGAATTTATTGCCGATCCCTCGGAGCTGGAAGAATATGACGAGCGGTACGTTACCACTGTGCGCTATGGCACGCGTGCCGCAAACACACCGTCTGTACCGTCCGTGCTTTCGCTCTCGCAATTTGTTCCTAAAGACGAGATGAATTTGCTTTCCGCCACAATGGAGCGCCATACCTCGCTGCCGGGTGCCGTAAACGATATGTTCGCCGAAATAGCAAAGCATACGCGCATGCCTGTAGGCATAGGTGAGATATCTTATGCTTCGGGAGTTGCCGCTGCGCTGACACAGTCCTCGCTCGTCAAGAGTCTGCGCTCAAAAGAGAGTATTTCTATGAGTGCCGTGTGCCGCCAGCTTAATGACGGTTGGCCTGCGGTATCAGGCTCGATGGTGGACTTCTACGGCAGGCAAAAGGCCGCTATGTATCACGCCCGTGATTTCTATGCTCCGATGACGGTATATGCCTGCCCGTGTCGGAATAAGCTGACGGTTTATATATGTAATGAAACACGCAAGCCCTACTCGGGCAAGCTCATGTACGCGCTTTATACTAATGATAACAAATGTCTTTTCGAAACCTCGCGCGAGGTGTACGTTGACAAAATGTCTGCGGCTCTTGTTGCCGAGGAGGATATGGAAAGGCTGATAGGCGACAACCCCGAGAGCGTGTACGCAATATACGAGCTTTCAGATGCCAACGGCATGAACAAAACGGGTGCCGTTCCTTTCGTGCCGTACAAGCATTTTGATTTCAAGCCCTCGGATATCACAGCGGAGATATCGGGCATGGGCAGAAGCTTTGAGGTAAAGCTTGCCGCAAGGACCTATACCCCCGGTGTACATATAAGCTTCAAGGGTATAGATGCGAAGTTCGCGGAGGATTATATAGATCACTTAGGTACCGACCCGATACGCCTGACCTTTGAGACCGCTGACGTTACCACCCCGTCAACGCTTACGAACAAGATGCATATCCATACTCTTGCCGATATAGGAAAAGAATAAAATTTACACTAAACATAATAAGAAAAACACCGTTCCGACGCAAAATGCGAAAGAACGGTGCTTTTTTACTAAATGCTGACCGTTTTATTTCACTGCGCTTTTGCCGTTACCCCGTCACACGGTTCCCGAAACGGTGAGCACCGCAACGCCCGGTGCGGAGGAAACTATTCCCGTTACGGGATCGGTCGTGAACGTAGCGGGGGGGGACGGTTATCGCTCCGTCAACGGTGGCGAACTCGCCCGTCGTTTCATCGTAGGTGTAGCCCGTACCCGCCTCAAGCTCCTCGCCGTCAAGCGTTACGGTAAGGTTGCCGAGTATTGGGGTAAAGGTATCGTTAAGAGTGATACCCTCGGTTGCAGCGGTGTTACCCGTGTTCTGAATAACAAAGGTGTAGGTTATCGGTGCTCCGCACTCGCTGATCGCTATGGGGCAAAGCGCTTTCGCTACCGTAAGTGCCACGGTATCGCGCACGGGTACGGTGGTGTTTGCTTCAGCAGACTCGGGGCATGCCGCGCCCGAGAGCGTTACGGTGTTCGTTATACTGCTGCCCTCGGCAAGCGGAGCAAAAATATTTGCCCGAGCCTCATATATGATAAGAGCGTTTGCACCTGCCGGGATATCAAGTCCCGATATAACGAGAGAGGTGCCGCTGTTCACTGTAGGCTCGGGTTGCAGAATCCCGTTTATATAGAAGAGAACGGAGCCCTCAACGTAATCAAGGGGAACGACAGGGGTAGTGCCGCTCGCAGGTGTGAAGAGTCCAAGGTTGTCGTCAAGCGTCAGGTCGTTTTGTGCAGCCGAGCTTGTGTTTGAGAGCGATATGACGTAGGTTATACCGTCACCTCTCGTATAGTCGGCGCTTGCCGAAAGCTTTCCTATAGAGCTTGAGCCGAGAAGCTCACCCTCGGTGACGTTTGAGCTTGTGGTCGTACCGCCAAAATTAAGTGTTGCCTGATTGTAGAACGTTGCCATTTTTTCAATTCTCCTGTCCTTTATTGGAAGCCTGAGCTATCCATAATCAGTATATGAAAACGGAGCTCGGTGCGTTCGAAGCCTCGCGCTTGTCGCGTGCTGCTATCGGCTCTCGGAAATTCACAAATAAAGCGATAAAAAGCACAAGCTTTCCGAAAACGGCACACTTGCAGCACAAATTTTTCGGTGCTATCATATAAATGTCGGTAGCGAGAAAGAAAAATTTGAAATTTACGGACAAGTTGTCAAAAACTGTTGACATTTTGTTTTATAAGTATTATAATAATTTTATTATAAGTATAACAGAGGAGAGCTTGTGGATCTGCGACTTAATACAAAAGAGATAATATCAATCGTAAGGCGTGAGTTGGAATATTACAGATCGCTGCCGAAGCGTTGATTGAGCTTGAGAAGCGTTATGTGAACGAGGCAGAGCTATTTGCTCGCTGCGGTCTCAGAGATAAGCTTGAGCGGCTATCGTCAAGTATTGCCGCCGGTGATGAAAGCGGCATTACTCTCGCGGCTCAGAGCCTGACGAATTTATGGCACATTTTCCGCAAGACTCTGGAATTGTCTGCCGAACAAGTGAAAAAAACACTTGAGACTTCAAGAAAAAAACAGTAGCTTTAATATCATACATAAGAGAAGAGGATTTGAGAAATGAATTTTACACAGTTGACCGAGCATCTTTCGGAAATGGGAATAGTCGGTAAAAAGCAGGCGGACGGTATAAAATCCGCTATGGCAGGGCATCAGGCGGCAGGCTTCCGCCAGCAGATGGAGTCATCGGGTGCCGAGATAGAGAAGCTGTACGATGCGCTTGTCGATCACGGCTATTCGAAGAAATCAAAGTACGCAAAGGGTGCCGCAAAGGCGATAAAGAAGAGCGTCAAGAGCTGCGCGGACTATGCAGCGGAAAATAACAGAAAGACTCCGACAAAGCAGGCGAACGAGACACTTATCGGTCAGTTGAAGAAATTCAGAGAAGCCATTCCCGAGCGCGGTGAGGGTCTGAAGAGCGACATCAGACGCACGGTAGGCGAGGCTGTTGAAATGGTAAAGATTGCTATTGCCACAACGAAGAGCAAGGCAACGAGCGAGAATGCGATCGCAAACCTCAGCGCGGCAGAGCAGAAGATAGCGGGCATTGAGGCAAAGCTTGCCGAGGTTGTTGATGCGGCATCGAGAAATGCAGCGGCAAAGGCAGGGGATATAATCGATTGCCTGAATGCGGCAGCAAGCGATCTCGTAACGGGAAATCACAGCAGCGATGAGGCAAAGAGCAAGCTTGACGAGGCGATGAAGCTTGCATCCGAATGGGGTACCGTTAAGCTCGGAGGCTTCGGCCGCGAGGCTAAGGAGACCGAGATAAAGACCGCCTCAGCGCTTTCAAGCGAGGTTGTCGTAAAGGCAAAGATAGGCGGTGCGAGAAACAAGATCAGAGATGCCTTTGAGCTTGTTGACACCAAGCTTGCAAATACGTCGGTTCAGGATACCAAGCTTGACGATATAAAGGCAAAGCGCAAAGCGGAGCGCGTGAAGATAGAGCAGCTTGAGGACGATAAGCAGCAGATAATTGCAGACTATCAGGCAGGCGTGCTTGACTCCGAGGAGGCAAAGGAAAAGATCCTCGATATACAGAAGCAGGTTTCAAGGTGCGAGGAGAGAATAGAGGGCTTCAACTTCAACCTTGAGAGACTCGGCGGCGCAGCGGCGGCGTACCGCGATAAGCTTGAAGAGCTTCGCAATATCCTTGAAAATATAGACTTCTACGCAGATGACGATACCATAACGGTAGAGCTTTCAAAGTCTATCAATTTCCAAGCACTCAACGCTTTCATTTCGGGCGTTTCGACAGACGTTGTAATAGACGAGATAGTAAACATGGATACGGTTGCCGCTATCGTAGGAAAGCAGATGCAGACCTCCGCGGAAACGGTAAAGGAAAAGCTGAAGCAGGGCCGCGTGCTTACTACTCACAAGTCGAAGAACGAGGTATCTCTCGAAGAGCAGGTCAAGCGCTCTCAGCAGAACAAGCAGGATGCCGATGACTTCATGCAGTCGATCATCAACGGAAATGCGGGCGGCACAGGTGCAGGCAAGGGCGACAAGACAAAGATCGAGATACCCACAGGCGGTGCAGGCGAGGTGCTCTCGCTGCTTGCCGATGAAAGTGACGTTTAATTCCGAGTAATAATATTTACATAAAGGAGCAGATAAATATGAACATCAAGCTTACAACACTCGAAGTAATGGAAAGAATGAAGGAGGCTCTGAGAGCTGCAAAGCTTGAAGCGAGCACCGATACCGCAAGAGCCAATATCAGTGAGGCGGAGGCATCTATCGGCAAGATCGCAGAGCAGATCGGAGCAGTTACCGATGCTTCGTCCAAGACCGCTGCGGATAAGGCGAATAAGATCATCGGTGATCTTGAAGTCGCTGTCAGCGATTATATTTCAGGTAACCACAGCAGCCCCGAAGCAAGGAAGAAGCTGAACGAGGCACTTACGGAAGCTACGGGCTGGACTACCGTGAAGCCCTCAAAATGGGCAAGAGAAGCAAGGGAGTCAGACGTAAAGACCGTTGACACCATGTCGAAAACCATCCTCAGCAAATCCAAGGTTTTCGCCGCACAGAGCAGCATCGCGGATGCACTTGAGCTTATAAACGGCAAGCTTGCAAGCAGCAAGGGTCAGACCGATAAGGTTGACGGTATCAGAGCTCAGCGCAAGGCTGAAAGAGAAAAGATGCAGGGCTTTGAGGACGAGAAGCAGCAGGTAATCGCAGACTATCAGGCAGGCGTGCTTGACTCGGTTGAGGCAAAGGAAAGAATACTTGAGATACAGAAGCAGATATCAAGATGCGAGGAGAGAATAGAGGGCTACACGATACAGATCGATCACTTCGGTGACGTTGCGGAAGCAAACCGCGAAAAGCTTGAGGAGCTTCAGACTATCATCGATAACGCTAACTTCTTCGCAGACAACTCATCGGTTATCGTAGAGATCGCAAAGGCGATAGATTTCCGCGCTATCAACGCGTTTATCTCGGGTGTTTCCACTGACGTTGTTATAAGCAGCATAGTTAATATGGACACTGTTGCCAACATCATAGCAAAGCAGATGAAGATCTCCGCTGAGGAGGCAAAGGCAAAGCTCAAGCAGGGCAGAAGCTTCAGCACGCACAAGTCGAAAAACGAGGTATCGCTTGAGGAGCAGGTTTTGCAGTCCAACAAGAGAAAGCAGGATGCAGACAGCTTCATGCAGGATCTTATCGCAGGCAGCGCAGGCAAGCCCAAGCCCAAGGTTGAGATACCCACAGGCGGCTCGGGAACTATTAAGATAAGCGCGGGCGAAGAGGATATTTAGTGAAAAAGGATTTTAAGGTAGATCTGAAGTCACCGACACTTGAAGCTCTCGACACGATTGACACTGCCTTGGCGGATGCAGCTAGGATGGGTGTGCGCACCGAAATATTCAAGCAGCAGATCGCTTCGGCGCAGGCTTCGGTGAAAAAAATCAAGGAGCTGATAGCTTCTGCCAAGGATAGCGGCTCACACCGTGCGGCGGCACTCGCGAAAGCGGTGGTCGAGCAGCTTTGCCACGCTGTCTCGGATTACCTTATCGGTAATTACAGCAGTGCCAATGCAATCAAGGCTACCGAGCATGCGCTGGCTGCCGCTGCCGAGTGGAGCTCACTTGTGCCAAAGTGGTGGTTCAGGGCGGCAAAAGCCGCTGATGCAGCCCGTCTTTCGGAGCTGCCGGAAGAAATCAAGCTTGCCGCGGCACGGTACAGATTAAGCACGGCGGCTGAGGACCTCTCCGATATTATAAGACAGCAGATGGAGCACCTACGGGAGCTTGGAAAAACAAACCGAGCCCGTGTTGAGCTCAACGCATTACGCACAGAGCGCGATAGCCTTGAAGATGAGATAGAGCGTATAATAACGGAATATAAATCTGCCACGATCGACGTCTTCGAGGCAAAGGAAAGTGTGCTTAACGTTCAGCGGAAGATTGCCGATATCGAAGAGCGTATCGATATGCTTAGATCTCGTGTTGTTATTGCAGAGCGTGCGTTCGATGAGATGTACCCGACGCTTGAGGAGCTGCTTGACCTTTTAGAGAGTATTAACCCCATATACTTTATGGGCGTGTACGTAGGCAGGCGTAATTGGTGTGAAGATTATCGGTCGCTGACTGAGTTGCACCAAATTCTTAACGAAGCAGTAATAGAGATACAGAATGCGAATATGCTCCGTAAGCTTATCATACGGATAAAGAAAATAATCGGAGCATCCGATCCACTCCAGCGCAGCGGGCGCGGTGAAGATGCTCTCCGCGGAGGCTTTCAGGGCTTTGGCGGCGCACAGGACGATCCATTCCACCGAAACGGCACCTGCTACGGCAGCCCGATGACGCCTAAGGCGGGCGTTCTTCCCGCCGGTACGGATACCGCAGGAAATACCGAGGACAATAACTAACAAAAACACAACGGAGGAATCCAATGGCACGAATTCACGTAAAGGATGAGGCAAAGGCTCTGTATATACAGTCGGATGATATACCCGAGCTTGAAGAGGTCTACGGGAGACTGAAAAATTTCGTAGATACTCCTATAATCAAGAAAAATGCAGGCAGGCTGGTTGACCGAAATCTTGAATTTATGATCTCCGAGTCAATGCTGATACAGCTTGGAGCTAAAATACACGCACTTAAATATTGCAGGGGCTTCACCGAAACCGATTATCAGCTGATGAAAAATTACATCGATGAAAATCTGGAGCTGGCAGAGCACCCGAGCGTGCCGAAGCTCATAGAGGAAGCGAACGACGCGGGCGAGCCGGTAATAAGGAAGGTTGAGAAGTCTTACGATAAGGCGTTGCGCTTGCTTGCAAACCTCAGAGACTATTCGGATTCCTTACATAACGTAGTAAAGGATGCCGCAAGGGATATGGACACCATCACCTATGACGGTGACAGGGCGACAAGAGACCCCGATCTTGTGGCAAAGATACTTGAAAAATTCCGCGAGCGGCTTGTGGCTATAGAGGACGTACCGTTTACGGTGTTCCCACCTGACGTAAAGGTTCCCGATATTACCGAGATAGCAAGGGATGCGCTTGTCAAAACGATGGAGAAGATAAGCGGAATATTCTCGGCAACGAAGATGGATCAGATGGGCGATCTCATCAAGGAGTGCATGACACCGTTCTCCGAGGTAGGCGGAAGCGAGAATATAGAGTATTACGATACGAGACTTACAAAGGAGCAGAACCCTGCGGCAACCATTATCCTTTCAACGCCCTTTGAGGATGAGGCGATAATGTGCGTACGCATGTGCGGCAGAGCGTGGGGAATTGAATTTTCGAGGCTCAACCTTGCATTCTTATCGGGCAAGAGCGCTGAGGAGATAAAGCTGTTCTTCGACGTGCTCGGGCTTGGGCGCAATAACGTGCTCGTCACCAATATATCCGAGTGCCGCGAGGCTGATTTTGAGCCTATCGCTGAGGGAATAATGAGCCTTGCCTCGCATGGAGTAAAGTGCTTCGTTATGGATAAGATCGGAGACCATAAGCTGTATGAGCGCTTCGAGGCCTTGGCGGATGCAAAGGACGGACTTTCCGCGCTGAACGTCACCCATGAGTTTTTGAGGATGCCGCACTGTGCGGGTACGCTCAGCATGCTTGTTGACCGAGGCATCATCTCAAACACCGAGGCGGATTATTCAAGAGTAAAGGCGAAGCTTCCGTTCATGGGCTACGTTGGCTTGAATATGCTGCTTTCGGGAGAGCGGTTCGGCATAGTTGAAACACATTCGAATAACAATCTCGGTGCGGGTCTTGCATATCTCGGCAGGCTTATCGCGCAGTCTCACCTGATAGACGGCGACTGGGGAGATTTCTCCAAGAACGTAAGATTTGTTGACGGTGAGAGGGTCGTATTCGATTACGACAGCTTCCGTCCGCTTGACAAGAAGAACATAAAATGTATAGTTGAACGCCCCGGACTTTCGATATTCGCAAAGTGCGGTATCGCGGTAAAGTATTGCATACTCGCAGGTGACGACCTCACAGCATGGGCGCGCCTTGAGGCAGCGGAAAAGACCGAGCGCGTAAACCTTGCAACCAAGGTGCTTTCGATGATGCTTAACTCCGCCTACACACCTCAGGTAGAGATATTCACCAACGAGGAGTGGAACGAGCGCGCAAAGACGGATGACAGCTACAAGGGCTCTGTCGGTCTTTGCATAAACAAGGGTAAGCTGATGCACTTCAAGGCAGAGTACCTCAATACTCCCGAAAACTGCATTACCGTAATATGCCACGAGTGCTTCCACGCATTCCAGCATACGGCGGTTGACGGTAAGCATGCTCAGTGGCATTTTATTGAGCTCGGAGTTACCGCGGGAAGAGTTGACGCATGGGCGAAAAACTTCAATAAATATATAAAGAGCGGCGACGGATATTTCGTTGAGATAGTTGAGGCAGATGCCGAGGCGTTCGCCTTTGACTGCTTACAGGGCGAGCGTGCTCATTGGCAGGATATAGATTTCAGCTACTATGACGACAGTGAAGATAATTAAGAAAAATCGGGAAAGGAAATACATATATGAATAACATTGAATCGTTTGTCAGTGACTTGCTTCATATCGACGAGGTAAACAAAAACAAAATGCTCGATCTTGAGGCAGGCAAGGACAATACGTATTATCTTACCTACGGCGATCCTGCCGACAACATGACCGATCTTACCAAAAACGGTGTTGAGATATTGAAGATAATCAAGTCTCATATCGGAAAGGTTGGAAATACCGTTCTGCGCGGAAGTGCTGAGGCGGGAAGTGACGAGCAGCTGATAGGCGCTCACAAAAACGTGCTCAATTGGTGCTCAAGAAGCGGAGAGCGCAATCCGAGAGAGCTTGATAAGTACATCAAGGCAGTATACAAGGAGCTTGACCTTACGGGTAACAACCCCCTGTTTTTGTCCATAGGTACGGTTTCGTGGAAGCTCGTTTCGACGGGAAATGAAACAAGAGCCGTTGAGACCCCCTTCCTGATCTTCCCGATACGCCTTATCAGAAGTGTTGCGACGAGCCCCATTTCCATAGAATTTATCGACGAGGATATTTATATCAACCCCTGCTTTGTAGCAAAGCTTCGCCAGGTATACGGCGAGGAAATACTCCGCGGCTTCCCCAGCCCCTCAGGCAATGAGCTTGATTTCGATACCCCCGTGGATCTTGACGTGCTCGGTGACGGTGTTGCATATTTCGATGCGGTTGAAAAATATATGGAAGCATGCCGCGGTACACATAAGGACAACGTGTTCTCGTTTGACAGAAACGTTGTTGCAATATCGCAGTACGATCATGACGAGATATGCATGTACTACGATATAAAGAGACATAAGGATGAGGTCTACGGGCATCCGCTTGTCAACCGTATGTTCACCGAGAGTGTTGACGGTAATATTCCTCCCATGCGGGAGTTTGACGGAACTCCCTCCTTTATCAAGGAATACGACCATATTCAGGAGGATATGATACGCCGCGTTCTCGCAGGCGAGTCGCTCATTATCAAGGGCCCTCCCGGAACAGGTAAAACTCTTACGATAGTAAACATGATAGCAACGCTTCTTGAGCAGGGCAAAAAGGTAATGCTTGCTTCAGAAAAGCTTGCTGCACTTTCCGAGGTTTACAACAAGCTGCCCGATGAGCTGCGCGATTTCGTTATGCTTCTCGCGTGTGAGACCGAGGCTCAGGCAGCGAAGCTCAATCCGAGCATCGTAAAGCGCGAGCTTTCTGCGCTCGTCCGTCAGGCTGAGGAGGCAGCACCCCTGCACTCGTCGATCTACTCGGATAAGAACAGCGCGCTCAGCCGTATGTCGCTCTCGCGCCGTGCGCTCGTTAAGTATTTCACCGAGACCTTCTATGAAAAGGACGTTATAGGTCTCAATTACTACGAGGCACTTGATATAGTTGAAAAGCACCCCGATATAGAGGTGCCTATGGTAAAGGATAAGCCCTTTGCGGAGCCTATGTGCTTCATCGGCATGGACAGAGAGGTGTATAACAGCATCTACAGTACGGTAAAGGAAGCTGCAAGACATTATTCGGCTCTTACGGGTAAGGAAACGCATCCTATGATCCTTTGCCCCTGGTATTCTTTTATCTCCAAGCTTGAGAATACGGATCTTGCAGTTGAGCTTAACCGCAAAACCTCCGAGCGTGTCGGTGAAGTGCTTGCTAAGGCTGACAGCCTGTTTGCAGGCGCAGAGCTCGAGGACTTCCTCGGCCTCGGAATTACCGAAACGCGTGACTTGCTTGAAGCAGACGTTACCGAGGAGGAGGTAATACTCTTCTCCGAGAAGAACCGCGATGCGATCGATATTCTGAGAGAGGCATATCTTGAGCTTTGCAGGATACCCGAGAACGTATTCGACAGTATTCGCGTAAAGCACGGTGAGGAATTTGATGCAGCCGCAGCATGGCTTTCGGGCACTAAGCTTGATCCCGCGCTTAATATGCACGATATCGAGGTTATAAACTCCAAGCGCGAGCTGCTTAGCTCCATACGTCTCATTGAGGAAATAAGCCTCAATCTTATAATCGGAAAAATAGATAAGCTCAACGAGGAAATACTCGCGCACAGAGAGAAGATGTACGAGGTATTCCCCACGAATATCACGGAAGAACAGCTCAAAAAGATAGAAGAGGCTGTAAAGAGCCTTGCCAAGTATCGCGGTAAGGGCGAGCCTAAGCTGCTCTTCGGCGCACCCAAGACCGCAATCAAGGAGCTTTCCGCTATAAGCTATCTCGCTAACCCCACGTTTGAGCAGATCGTTGCGGGCGTTTGCGAAATGGAGGATATGCTGAAGTGCGATGCGGCTATCTCGGAGCTTGATAACGAGCTTGCCAAGCTCTTCAGACGTGCCGTTACCAAGAGTGACAGAGAGGCAGTGCTCCTGCTTTGCCACAAGTCAAATCAGCTCGGTATCCCTGCTGACGATTATCTTCGTGCCGTTACCGAGTCTTACGACGTAATACAAAAGGCTATAGCATCCGCAGAGGGCCCCGTAAACGTTACGGTAGGCGAGCTTCAGTCGGTGTTTGCAGCGGCAAACGCACTCAACACCGTATGCCTGAACTTCAGCCTGTTCTCGGGTACTGAATTCAAGCCCACAGAAGACGGTGTCGTTTACTCGCGCGAGCTGCTTTGCAAGATGAAGCGCGATGCAAAGTGCGCTATAGCGGTATGCAAGTTCATTTACAACGATACGGTCAAGTTTAAGCCCATTGAGGAGCTTGCACGCGCCGTTGTATATCTTACCGAGAACGGTAAGCCTCTTGCACGCGCTATCGACGATATGCTGAAGTCCCTTAAAGATTCGGGAGATAAGACCTTCAAGAACTACTATTCCGAGCGTCAGGACGACCTGATATTCGCTTACCTTAATATATATCTGCTTGAAGCATGCGATAAGAGCGTGCTCAATGCGGCTGAACGATATTTCGCAATAAGAAGCACAAAGTTTGATGCAATATCCGTAGCATCCTTCTTCTTCCCGTTCGAAGCGTCTCTTGCAGATCGCGGAGAATATGAGTTCGAGGAGATCTTCGAGCATTCCGCATACGAGCTTGCCTGCCGCGCGAAGAGACTCACGTTCGAGACCAAGAACGGCAGAGGTAACGAGATCTCGCGCCAGATGGATATATTTGCCGAGGCTGACGATAAGGTAAGAGAGTACAACGTAAAGACCATACGCGAGTCCTGCCTGCGCAGGATAAGAGCGTGCGATAAGAGCAGCTTTGCGTTCCTCAACTCCAGCCGTGATAATATAAACAATCTGCGTAAGATATTCAAGAATTACGGTGAATCGATACTCAAGCTCAAAAAATGTATGCTTGTATCTCCCGCAACGGTAAGCGTGCTGTTCGGTGCTGATTGCTATTCCGATTTCGACGTGCTTATAGTCGATGAGTCGAGCCAGCTTGAGCCTACGAAGATACTTCCCGTACTCTTCCGTTCGAAGCAGGTCGTGCTTGTCGGTGACGAGTGGCAGATGCCCCCCATCAGACACTTCACAAAGGCAGCGGAGCATACGATAGTTTCGGACAACGGAACTATGACAAACCTCTCGCCCGAGACCTCTGTGCTTGCCCTTGCACTCCACTCCAAGCAGTTTGACTGCAAGGAGCTCGGTTGCCATTACCGTAGTAAGACCGAGGCGCTTATCGCATTCTCGCAGTCTAACTACTACCCCTACATGAGGACGTTCCCCGCACCTATTCCGAGAGCGGACGGACTCGGCTTCAAGGACGTTTATATTGCCGACGGTAGATCCGAGGGCGGTGTAAACGAGGCGGAGGCGCGTGCCGCTATTGCAGAGCTTGAAGCGCACTTCGACAAGTATTACGATCCCGAGACGGGTGTACTCTCCGAGTCTGTCGGCGTTGTTGCCTTCGGTGAGTCTCAGCTCTCAAAGATCGAGTCCTACGTCAAGGCAAATCTCACTCTCAAGGCGAAGATAGGCAGAGCACTTGACAACTTCGACGATCTTCCCGAGAAGCTTGTGTTCTTCAAGACTATCGAGACCGTTCAGGGTCAGGAGACCGATCACATGATCATCTCCCTCACGTACGGTAAGGATAAAAACGGTAACATCAGAGAGGCGTACGGTGATCTCGGCCGCGGCTCCTTCGGTGAATGTATATTCAACGTTGCGGTTACCCGTGCAAGAGCATCCGTTACGATGATACACTCTGTACGTCACACCGAGATAGAGAACAGATTTATCAAGTCCTATCTTGAAATAACCGAGAAGTTTGACCGTGACGGAAGAATGCAGTTTATCTCCGCAGGCGATACGAAGAAGCTCGGATTTATCCGCTCGGTTGCCGATTTCATCATTGAAGAGCTCGGCATCCCCGAGGAAAGAGTGGTTATAAACTGCGGTGCTACCGAAGGCTCGGTTCGCCTGCCTATAGCTATTCTTTCGCCCGATATGTCCGAGGCAATGCTCGCTATCTTCTGCGAGACCCCGAGCAGCGGTACGAACTATATAGACGACAACATACGCTACTACAACATTCTGAGATCGCGCGGTTGGAATTTGCACAAGGTATTTATCCATGACTGGGTAGATAACAAGGACAACGAAAAGCAGACCATAGCCGAGGCTATCGAAAGATTTGTAGGCATCGGTGAAGAATAAGGGCAACCCCCTTATTCTTCCCCCTCACTAAAGCAAGCAGCAGTGACGAGGGGAAAGTGAACAGATATAATATTTTATAACTTTATAATAAGGAGAAAATACAGACATGTCAGATATGGAATTTGATTTAAGCGCGCAGATCGAAGCGGAGCAAAAGGTAATACAGCAGAAGCAGGCTGTTGCGAAGTACAATGAGAAGGTAGATCAGCTCTCGGAAAAGATAATCTATCACATGCAGCAGAAAACGGCTGTTTCCGAGCAGGTGGTTGAAATACTTCTTCCTTTCCTTGAGGTCGCTATCGAGATGCAGGGTATCATCGAGATCATAACCTCTGTAAACGAGGTAGTTCAGCTCATAGGCGAGGCTATCAATCTGCTTGATACCACAATGCAGTCCAGCCAGAATGCAATACTTTCCACAACTCAGGTAAAGTACGGCTGGTTCCAGAAGCTCAAGCGCAAGATACAGCAGAGAGCGGCTATCAACAACAACAGGCGCCGCGCAGAAGCTATTGCAGACAGCCTTGTAGGTCATTACGAAATGGCTATGGCGCTCGCAGGCAGCTTCAAGCAGATACCCGACAGACTCCACGGTGCAATGGATAAGCTCAAGCGCAGCAAGCGCGGTAAGGGCAACAAGGACAGCAAAACGCACGAAAAGTATCAGATGTCCGATAATCTTCGTAAGGTACTCACCGATAAGGGTGCTGACCTTGACGGTATGGGATATTCGAGTGGCGGCGGATCTTCCTCCTCGGGCTTCGGCGGCGGCTCTTCTTCCTCGGGGGCACCCTCATCGGATAGCGGAAACCTCTCCGACGGACTTTGATAACAGCGTAATTCATGAAAACTCTTGGATATTATGCAAAAGAAGCGTTGCCCCGGGAATTTGCAGCTTCGGTCAAAAAGCTTACAGAGCATCTGCAGCACACTTTGACCGAGCCCCTTGGGGGCGAGGTAGCACCCCTGCTCTGGGAGCTTTTGAAAATAGCCGTTGCTTATGAAAAGGCAATCGCAGAGCTTCTCCCCACGCCTGAGGACGAGGCACCGGAGGGATTTCTTGACGTGTCCTACGATCTTAGCTCCTTCCTCGGTCTTGATGCATTTGCGCCTCAGCTACCCCGACGAAACAGGGTAACGTTTTTCACACGTATTATTGATAAGTACAAAATAAAGCGCAGCTTGCAGGATAAAAAGAATGCGTTTCTTCGCACTCTTCTGGGGGCGGTTGAAATTTTGCGTGCGGCAGATAGCGGAAAAGAGGATACGGCGGTAAGCAACGCTTCTTTGGTGCTTGATTCCGCGATGGAAAGATTCAGTTCAAAAACGAAGATTGACGACTCTGTAAGAGGTCGCGCTATCCGCGCATCGGAGTACGTAAAGCGCGAGCTTTGCGAGAGGGGAATAGAGCTTGACTCGCTCGGACTTTCGGCAATAGGTGACGGGGATGCAAAGTGCACCGTTTCCTCCTGCACCTACCCAAGGTAATTTACAGGTGGTAAATATTGATAATATGCTCGACGGTTATACGGTTGATGATGAAAAGGTTACAGCGCAGCGAATAAAAATAGGATATGAAGAATGCCTGAGAAAATACGAAAGTAAAGCTTCCGCACTTGCAGATGCGCTTGCACGGAGTCAGGGAGACGATAAGGCTCTCGCGACCGCCTCGCCTGTGCTTTGGGAACTTTTGAAGGTAGCCGTTGCCGCAAAGTGTGCATTGACCTGCATCTATTATGTATGTGAGACCGGCTCAGTCGAGGCTCTTCAGGAAATGCTGAACAATGATTTCTATCCCTTGCTTGAGTACCTTGAGCCGTACGGTGCGGTGTCGGGGTATTCATTTGATACTGCATCGGGCAGCTTCCTTGGAAAGCTGCGTGCCAAGGCGAAAATGAGATCGCATATCAGAAACAGAAAGCGTGCAATTGCCCATCATGCGAGCAAGATCGCCCGCGATTTAAGGACGTTTGCCTCAGTGCTCATCGGTGGCGAAAGCCCGGACGCAGCCACGTTATCCTCTGCCGCAAAAAGGCTCACTCACGTCGGCCTCATCAGCGCAGCTACGTATCGGGATGCGATTGAAGCCTCAAGCTACGTAAAGGGCGAGCTTGTTCGCTCGGGATATGAGCTGTCGCACCTTGGGCTGACACCGCCGTGTAAGTATTCCGAGGGCTGCAAGCCTAAGCGAATGACCTACCCCGAATAAAGTATTTGGAGGACTTATGCCTATTCCAAACAAAAAGGAGCGCGAGCTGCGCGCTCTTCGTGAAAAATGCCTTGCCAAGCGTGATGCGATAAAGGAAAAGCTTGCAGGGCGCAGCTTCTCCTCAATTGAGGATTATGAGTACGACAGCTTTTATGCGCTTTATGCCGAGGTGGCAAGGCTTTCGGCTGAGGTTGCAGATAAGAGCGAGGGAGACGAGGCGAGGATGTATGCCGACCTTCGTGACGTTTGCTCAAAGAGACTGGATCAGCTCGCAAAAAAGAAAAAATACAACTGAAAAGGAGTATTGTAATGATACTTGGAAAACAGGAAGAAGAACATAGAAAGCTAAAAGCCGAGATAATTCAGATAAGTAATGAGATCAAGGCTAAAAAGAACGGCAGAGAGCTCAGCGCGATAAAGGACGATGAGCGTAAGGATCTTTGCAAGCTTTATACGACTCTCGCTCAGAAGATCGACATGGTTCTGCCCAATGAGGAGAACGAAAAGGAGCGCGAGGAATATATCAAGACCAAGAAGATATGCATGGATAAGGCAAAGGCGCTCGGCTCGGTTATCGCACTTGAAATCCCCAAGACCACCTTTGACGATATCAAGGGTCTTGATGACGTAAAGGCACTTGCAAAGAGCTTTATATTCATGGTAAAGAACAAGGCGATACTTGATGCATACCACATGGAGGGAGGTCTCGGACTTCTTATGTACGGTGCTCCCGGTACAGGTAAAACGATGTTTGCCGAGGCTATCGCGCATGAGATGAATTTGCCCCTTTCGATCATAACTCCCGCCAGCATATTCAACTCTCACGTCGGTGAGTCGGAAAAATCCGTTCGTGAGATATTCAGCCAGATTGAGGCATGCCCCGACGGTGCGATACTGTTTATCGACGAGTGCGAATCCATATTCGGAACAAGAGGCGGTGACACTCCAGACTGGAAAGCAAGCGTTACTACCGAGCTTCTTCAGAGACTTAACGGTTTCGGTGTTGACGGCTCAAAGCGAGTTCTTATCGGTGCAACAAACCGCCCCGACCTTATCGATATAGCCTTCCTCAGATATAAGAGATTTACCCACCAGATACACATTCAGCCCCCGGATGATACTGCCAAGCGCGCACTTATCGAGGGTGCTATTGGAAAGATAAGAGTCAACGGTAAATCGGGTAAGGAAAATCCCCAGAACGTCCTTGACGGCATCACTATAGACGAGATACTTGAAATGTGCTCGGGCAGAAGCACCGTGAAGGATAAGTTCGGTCAGAGCACCACGGTCATAGGTCACTACTCTGCCGCAGATATCCGCGGTATTATAGAAGAGGTGTGCCGTATGGCTATCGAGGAAATTCAGGAAAGAGGCGGAAAGGATGCGATAAAGCTTCGCCGCGATATGTTTGTACGCGCTGTTGCAAAGGTTCCTCCGAGCATTTCCGATGAGCTTCTTGATAAATATAAGAACTTCAGACGCGCTGATAACGGCAGCAAGATCTAAGTACATAAAAGTACATAAAAGAAAGGAAGAAAACTATGAATATGAAAATGTCCTTCCGTTGGTACGGAGAGAGCGATCCTATATCGCTTGAGTATATTTCTCAGATCCCCGGCATGCGCTCCATAGTTTCTGCGGTTTATGACGTTAAGCCCGGTGAGGTATGGGGAGAGGAGAGCCTTGCTAAGATGAAGGCTCAGTGTGAGGAGCACGGTCTTATATTTGACGTTGTTGAGTCTATCCCCGTTCACGAGGATATAAAGCTCGGCCGCGGTAAGGTTGACGAGCTGCTTGAGGTCTACTGCGAGAACATCAGGCGCTGTGCAAAGTACGGAGTTAAGTGCGTGACTTACAACTTTATGCCTGTTTTCGACTGGACGCGTACTCAGCTTGACAAAAAGCATCCCGACGGCTCAACGAGCCTTGTTATGTACTGGGATCAGATGAGAGGGCTGGACCCCCTTAAGGATGATATACATCTTCCCGGCTGGGATTCCAGCTACACGCAGTCACAAGTACGCGAGCTTATCACCGCGTACGGTGAGCTTGGCGAAGAGGGGCTTTGGGCAAATCTTGAAAAATTTCTCAAGAAGGTAATTCCCGTTGCAGAGGAGTGCGGCGTGAGAATGGCTATTCATCCCGATGATCCGCCCTATCCCATTTTCGGTCTGCCGAGAGTTATAACTTGCGAGAAAAATCTTGACCGCTTCCTCTCCATCGTTGACAGTCCTGCAAACAGCCTTTGCCTTTGCGTAGGCTCGCTCGGCTGCGCGGCAAGCAACGACATTGTCGCAATGGTAAAGAAGTATGCTAAGATGGACAGAATTGCATTCATGCATATAAGAAACGTCAAGCTTATGGAGGACGGTTCGTTTGAGGAAAGAGCTCATCTTTCGTCCTGCGGCTCTATAGATATGTATGAGATAGTTAAGGCCTTGGTTGACGAGGGCTTTGACGGATACGTTCGTCCCGACCATGGCAGAATGATATGGGGCGAGAGTGGCAAGCCCGGCTACGGTCTGTTTGACCGCGCACTCGGAGCAACCTATATCAACGGTCTGTTTGAGGCACTTGAAAAGGAAAAGAGTAATAAGAAATGAGAAGAGTAATATCGCTTCTTTTACTGCTGACTCTAGTCCTGCTTGCCTTTGCCTCATGTGCCGAGGAGTCTGTAGGCGAGAGCAGCGGCAGCGAATATCTCTACGACCCGTATTACAACCGCTTCAAGCCCGACGTTCCGACGGGGAGCAAGATAGCAGTTTCGGGTAAGACCTTCTATTATTCCGATCTGCAAGTAAGGGATAAGGATGAAATAAAGCTCGTTGAGGATGAAACGAGCCTTGAAATAATGTATACGGGTGTATACGTTTCCTTTATCTCTGAGGATACTGTGAAAATAGTTGATCATTCGCGCTTCTTCAACGTGCCCGAAACAAAGGGCATACGAGAGGGAAACGTGCTTACAGTAGAGAACACAAATAAAACAGGGGATTATACGTATGATATAAGGATCGAGATACATGAGAACGAGATCTACGTCATACACAATGCGCACCACTATAACGCCCCCTGCACTTATACGACAGTTACCTTTACTCTTGATGAGTAAAAATGATTTTGGAGACTTTGACAAATGAAAACTCTTATATCTAACTTTTTCGTGGCATTAATAGCAATGGTGCTTGTCATAGGCGTTATGGTAGGTATGTATTTCCTCGCGGCACGCGAGCTTGCCACTGAGGTTGATTACGGCACCGTTGTATACAACGAGGGCTCTGATACCTCGTCGCTTACCGCTAACGTCAAGATAGAGAACTCAGGCGAGCTTTACGGTATAGTTGTGAAGGATTTCAGCTACATTATCCGCTTCGCCGATGCTGACGGCAAGACGCTGTACGAGGAGCTGATAGTCGTAAATGACGTATTGAAGCGTGAGCCTTATGAAAAAAGCATAAAGTTTGGCACCGACGGTGACTATGCTGCCGTTAGCGGCAGGGTAGAGAACGTAACCGTTGAGGTTACCTCTGCCAAGTTCATGAATCTCTGCCAGTACGCAGTGGAGTACGAGGGCGAGAATTTCGGCGATAAGGTCACAACAAGAGCGTTGCTCTCTCTGGGAGCATTCGTTTCGTTCATGCTCGCTGTGATGTTCTTAGAGTTCGCTTCGGGCGTAGATAACCTTATAGGAAAGCTTATCCTGTGGGCGCTGTTCATCGGCTTCTCACTTTTGTTCGGCTACCTCTTCTACCACGGCATGCGTTACTTCATTATCTGGATCTTACCTAATTTCTAAAGCAAACAAAACCGTTCGAGTGCATCAAAGCCTCGAACGGTTTTTGCGTTGTTTTATACTTCTACTCCCAAATCACGATCTCCCCGTCAACGTAATGCCAGAAGTTTCCGTCGTATTCGGGTTCATTTTGAGAATAAAGATAATGGGTTGCGCTGTTTGTAAATTCATCAACCGGTTTGATAATTGAATTTACATTATATAAAAATTCGATTATATTACTGCGCCACTCTTCACGTGCATGACAATAAAATACGTTGAATTTTCCGTTATTATCGTTACCGGTTACTTGTATTTTAGTGATGTCAGACTCAATTATGATTGCCGTTAAAGATGCACAGTACGAAAATTCCACCGTAACAGTTTTAATACCTTTTGGAATGTAGATTACTTCAAGCGTTCCCAAATGTGAGAAAATATCCATATTGATTGCAGTTACAGAGCCGTCACTTGGTATAACACTGCAACAAAAGGCTTGTATGATAGTTTTTGTTTCCTTTTCTATAAGGCAGTTTCCGGCAGAGTAAAACTTTTGATTGTTTTCGTCAACCGTGATTTTGGTAACTCCGTCCATTCCAACGATAGCATCAGAATTAATGTACTCAACGTTCGGACCTATGCATATCTCGGTTATATTCTCTTCATTTAGTAGGGCTTCGCTTTTAAATATCTTGGTATCGCTGTGAGCAACGAGCTTATCTCCGCCCGCGGAGCTACATAAAACAAGATACGGTTTCTCTTCGTTCCCGAGATAATTCATTCCCTCATATACGTTGTAGGCGATGCTCGGGCAGTTATCAAAAGCATTGTATTTTATAAACTCTATGCTGTCGGGAATTGTTATATTGGTAAGCTTTGTGCAGTTACTAAAAGCCTTGTACTCTATCTTCTTAACCCCATAGTCAATTATTACGTCGGTAAGCTCGATACAGTCGCTGAATGCTGACTCTCCGATGCTTTTTACATTTTCTCGAATAATCACTTCCTTTAATTTTAAGCAGTAACTAAAAACACCGTACCCAATACTAACATTTTTGACTCCATCGCCTATAACCACCGTTTCAAGTTGTGTATTGGAGAAAGCGAAATCCTCAATAAGCTCAACTTTATCGGGGATAATGATGCTTTTTAATCCGCTATCGCAAAAAGTACCGCTAAGTACCCTCAAGCTCTGTGGCAGCGCGATACTTTCCAGTGATGTGCACTCCATGAATGTATCGTGTAATTCCGTTATTCCCTCGGGGATATTGACTTGCGATAGCTTTTGACAGTCGATAAATACTCGCTCTCCCATATACACTACGCTATTCGGTATATATATACTTTCTATTGCCGTACTTGCAAAAGCAAAATGCCCTATGTGCGTTATTGTCGGTGGGAGATTGACAGTGCATAAATTAGCGCAACTTTCGAACGCTCTGTCACCTATTTTTATAACACCGGTAGGTATTCTAACGCGCTCTACGGTATAACAGACGTTAACGTTGCCGCTATAAAAGGCTTCGTTTCCTATTTCTGTTACAGGTAATTCATTGTATTTTTTCGGAATTGTTATTTCCTTAATATCCTTGCAATTACCTATGCCGGAAACAATATAGGATTTGCCGTTTTGTGCAAGAGTGAATTCAAGATTTCCGGTTTCGTAGTCTATACCGCAATCTGCACAAGGCTCGCCCAATGCCTCAAAATAATGAGGCATCGGCTCTTCCTCGTACTCGCACCCAGCTCGGGTGCATTTGTATACGTGATTTTCCGAAAAAGGAACGCATGCCAAATCGTGTTCCGATTCGGCACAGCTTTTTATTTTACTGTTATTGCAAGAGCTCAGCACTAACAATAAGCACGCTGTTAAAATAAGTAATATTTTTTTCATTTGTACTTGGAATATCGTTGATGATTGTCCTGTTAAACAATGGCTACGGTAAGAGTAACGTATTCGAGCTCAATACCGCTCGGGAACTCCCCGTATTCGCTTACAGGCTGATACATTACAACGTAGTAAGTGGAACCTTCTGTTAATGTAGCGGTTGGAACATCACATTCACCGGTGCTTACTATAGCATCGTAGCAGGTATTGGTTGTAGGGTCCATGAAATAAACCTTCATTGTGTCAGAACCCTCCGAATGAACAGTATATGATCGAGTTTGCTCTGGTACAAAAGTGAATACAACAGCCGAAGAATGGACATAAAAATCAGCGGTAACGGTGTCTGCAATGACGATGTCTTCACATTCTGAAATTGGAGGATTTACTTCGAACAATCCATCCGCTCTCGTTATGGATATTCTTACAGGCGATGAAGATGATACAGTAACCCGTAACATGTGCGAAGCAAATGAATCACTGGAAAAGTCATACTGTAAAAAAGAATTGCCATTATATCCTTTGGTTTTTGCAGAGTTTTGATTTATTATGGTTGCTCCGTAGGGGTTAAGAAGAGCTATCTTGGGGCTCTCGTTCCTAGGGCCGAACGATTGTATAATATAATTTCCGGTATCGCTAACGTAAAGCGGAAAAGTATAAGTGCTGCTACCGGAAGTTGGCATAATACAGTATTCACTGTAATTATCATTAACGTAAATAGAGCTTCCCTCTGACAGAAGAGTGGGTGTATCAGCACTTGCGGGTACGCTGAAAACGGATAGGCTGGCTATAACTATAGCAGCGAAAAGTAGTAAGCTTATTTTTTTATTCATAATTATTTTTTCTTTCATTTCTATATGTTTATGAAATTTTATCCGAAACGTGAAAGCTCCTCTCGCATTATCAGAGAGGAGCCGAGGTGCGAATCAGAAGTACCCTCCCACGGTTTATAAATTCGGGTAAAACAAACTTTCTATTCATTCGGGTCTACCTCCTGCAAAATTAGTGGCTAAACAAAAAGGCGCAGCTGCGGCTTTTTGCCTGACAGTCTGCGCTTAATAA
>CAZTWE010000030.1:0-25981 GCA_964617165.1 uncultured Ruminococcus sp. | reverse complement strand
TTTCGTATCGACTCCTCAACACTCTCGTCGTCACACAAACAAACACCGAGATATTTACAGCTATCGGAAACGAACACCTCAAACTTGTCTGCAAGAGCATCTGCGACTCTCTCATCGAGATGAACCGGAGAGGTTACAAAGAACATAACGGTTTTCACTTCAAGCGTTTCAAGAAATTCCATAATGCGATACGGAATCATATTGTTTCCAAGGTTAAAGCCTATTAAATACACGTCGGCATCCGCCGGAGGATCGTATTTTGAAAGATCGTAGAGGTCTGCGTCACCCAAAAGCGCTGTTAATCCGTCTGCCACCTGTCTTACATTGTCGGCGCCGCTAACGTAATCAATTTGAATTTTCATATTCACTCAAGCTTCTCCTTTTGTTTTTAAGCTATTAAGATAATCGCAAACATCTCCGACGGTTTCAAACCTTACGAACTCTTTAAATCTGAAATTGAAGGCATTTTCCACCTCCATTGCAAGCATCATAATTGCAAGTGAGTCAAATCCGAGATCATCCTTAAGCCTTGTTTCCTCGGTGACCTCTGACATATCAATTTCGGGCAGCACCTTGCCGAGTATTTCTTTTAATTGTTCAATCATAATTATTCTCCTATTCCCTTTATATAAGATCGTTGTCTTTTATGTTGTCTTGCATCAAAATATTTTCATTGTGCCTGAACCGCTTCGTTGGTTTCAAGATTCAGGTTGGTTTCGTATTATTTGTTGACAATCATATTGCTTTCGATGATGCCGTGGATTCGCCCTAAGGCTTTACCGTCATCGGTTGCTAAATAAAATACCGATTCGGCGTTTTCGGTATTACCGCCCGATACGAGCAATTTCCTTTCATCGCCGTATAGCGGAGGCACGAAATAAGGGCGTTCCTTATATAATCGTAAGGGAAATTCGATAAACTCTTTCATATCACGCGGTGTCTTGACTTCTTGAACTGTCAGCATATTATCCCTCCGAAGCATCACTCTTTTGATCTTGAATCATATATTTATTTTTCTCAAACACGGCTTTGTTGTGAGCAATATTCAGAAGCATTTCGGTTGTGTTTACGATAGTTCTCTCATTCGCACTTCCGTGCATTTTTACTATGGGCTTTCTGACACCGAGCAGATTAGCACCTCCAAGCGATTCAATATCGTACATACCAAGAAGCTGCTTAGCAAGAGCCATTGCATCCGCACTCCCCGTTTTCTTTGCATACCGCATCACGTCTGTTATAATGCGCTTGGCTGTTCCTTCGGTAATCTTCAGCACTTGATTTCCCGCAAATCCGTCACAAACAAGAACGTCACAAATTCCCGAGAGCGCGTTTGTTCCTTCAACGTTTCCGATAAAATTCAACTCTTCATCTTCTTTGAGAAGCGGGAAGGTTTCTTTTACGAGTTTGTTGCCCTTGCTTTCCTCAGCACCATTTGAAAGCAGTCCGATTTTGGGATTTTCGATACCGTAAACACTCATCATGAATTCACGGCCGAGATGTGCAAAATTGTGGAGCATCTGCGGTGTGCAATCAACGGTCGCACCCGTATCAACCACGCAAGTAAATCCTCCGCTTTGTGCAGGAAGCAAGGCCGCAAGAGCAGGTCTGACTCTTGTTTCCTTTGGCAAATAGCGCATCGCTCCGACGAGCAACGCGCCCGTATTTCCCGCAGTTAAAAATCCGAACAAATCCTCTCTTTCAGATAATGCCTCAAGAGATTTTATCATTGACGAATTTCTTTTTGTGAAGATCGCTTCGGCGGGTTTATCGTAGTTCGTGATTTCTTCAGGGGCGTCAAGAATTTCAATGCGCTCCATAGAAACAGCAAACTTTTCGCACCCTTCTTTTATGTATTCCTCGTCGCCAACAAGCAAGTAGCTTACGTCGGAGAATTGTTCGAGAGCTAAGGCAACGCCCTTGATAAGCGTGTCAACGCCTTTATCAGCCCCTTTGGTATCAATAACGATTTTGATCATTTGATTGGTACTCCTTTGGATGTTAAACGAATTATTTATCGTTCTTTTTCTTGAATATTCTATTAAGCTTTTCTTCAATCTTCTCGTAGTGCTTCATTGACAAAGCGAAACAAACGATAGCAATTATCGCGAGAATTGCTATAAGCGAAATCCCCCATGCGTTATACGGAATCACTTCGCCTGACATAAAGAACAGCGTTCCAAAAATCGAGGTGGCACGCGTGATGAGCTGTAAAACAAGGAACTCAAGGGTTCTATACTTGAACATTCCAGCTATTGCGCACAAAAGATCGTCGGGAAACAAGGGGAGCAAGAACATAAAGAACATCACGATTTTTTCCCGTCCTTTGAGCTTATCTATCCAACTGTCCGCTTTTTCTTTGCTTCCCGCTATCCAATTTACAAACGGTCTGCCTATCAACTTTCCGAGGAAGAAAGCTACCATAGCGCCAAGCAGCATTCCAATGTAAGAATAGATGAATGCTTTCACGGCACCGAACAGGTAATTGCCAGCTAAAATTGTTACGGCTCCGGGGATTGGTATCAAGGTTACCTGCGCAAAGCTGAGAAGTATGAATATCAGCGGTGCGGCAGCCCCCTTTGTTTCTATAAAGCTTTGTATTTCCTCCCTCGTAATATCCTTCAAGCCGAGATGCTTGAATAACAAAAAGCCCAAAAGAGCGATTACGGCAATCACAATCACTGATATTATTAGTTTTACAATGGTTTTCTTCTTATCATTTTGAGCCATTTGATTTTACAACCATTTCTTTGCCGTTAATTGCGGCTTTGATATAATCGTATGCCTCTGTGCGTTCTTTTCTAAAGTCATCAATGGTAATGTGCCTGAGCTCTTTAACGCTCTTTACCGTATCATCTATGTAAAGAGGAACGAAGCGCAGACTTTTTCCCGTGTCACGCTTGTAAAGCTGACCGAGAAGTAAAAATCCCTCGTAGATCTCACTTTCAGTTTCATATCCGGCAGTATAGTCTATATCGGGATAGACTATCACGCTTTCGCCCTTTTTTAGATATTCAAGAGAATCTCTCATCGTCTGCATAGAACCCATATCCATTCCTCTGTGTACGGGAATTGCCTTGAGGGATTTCATTATGCGCGGAACAACACGGCTCGCGGCATATGCCTTAAAATTTCGTTTCTTTTTCTTCTTGCCGTGCCTTTCGGTGAAAGTATATTCCGCGTATTGACGGTAGCAATCGTCTTCATCGAAAAAGCAGGAGAGGATCATCGGGTGTACGTCAAAACCGAGTCTGACGATCGTTGTTATAGGACCGCGCATATTCAGATGCCTGCAAACGTAAACCGTTGCTTCCTCCGGTGGAAGAACCTTGCTTTTATATTTTTTCGTAAACACCTTTGCGAGTGCACGAATAAATCTTACGAATGAGCCGTAAAAGTTGCTCTCATCGTTCTTAAACACCCAAAGCTTTTGTATCTGATAGCTGAAGAATGCAAGAACCAAATCTCCCGAAAGCTTCATCGGTGTCATCGGGAGTCCGAGCACGTTGCCAAACAGGAAGACAAGTCCGTAGGATGCGCCAAGCTGACAGAACCACAGAATATAGTATCTATATATGGATTTCTTGCTCTTTCCTGCAAACACATACTTTCGATTGAGCGAAAAATTCAACAGAGAGGAAGCGACTCGCGCGCTAACCGTTGCAATAAGAGTATTAATAGCACTTACGTTCCCAAGCACAATGCTCGACAGTATAAAGAATACCAGAATGTCGAGAATGCCCGAAAGCGCAGAGGAAAGAATATACATATTAAGATTTCTGATAACCGTGCCTGCAATTCTCACACTGTCTTTTATTGTTTTGAAGTGTGAAATGTGTTCCTCGGGATTTTCGGGATAAATCGTTTTGATTGGTATCTCTAAAACGGGGATGTCGTTTTTTTGCGAGTAGATCAGCATATCCATTTCAAATTCAAATCGGTCACCGCGAACAGATAAGAAACGTTCCGCATGCTTTACGGAAAATCCGCGAAGTCCCGTTTGAGTATCGGTAAGATTGAGACCGTAAAGAAGGCGGAAAATTCTGCGGATGTTCGTGTTTCCTGCCCTGCTTCTTTTTGGGATGATCGGAAGATCAAAATCTCTTGAGCCGAGAACGAGTGCGCTTGAGTGCTCAAATGCGGCTTCGGCAACACGCTGTATATCTAAAATATCGTGCTGTCCGTCACAATCCGCAGTTACGCATACGTAGTTTTCGTCGTATTTTTCGGTACAATATTTAAATGCCTGCTTTAAGGCGTAACCTTTTCCGTGGTTTTCTGCATAGGTTATATATTTTACATTTTCTATTGATTCTATTTGGTTAAAAACAGCGTTGTATTCACGACTGCTTCCGTCGTTTACCACAACGAGCTCTCCCGCAAAGCTTGCCACCTGTCTCGCATAGTCGATAAATTCCCTTGGTGGCTCATATGCGGGGATAATAACAATAAGCTTTTCTTTATTCATTGAATCTTATCCTCGATGTTGCGATTATACTGCAACCGTATAACTATCCACATTCAGCACAGTTTCTCCGTCAATCTGCAAAGCACAAGGTCTATCAAACTTTACGCTTATGCTTTTACCTTCAAAGATGCTTATATTTTTCTTGTGCTTTACGTGCTCACCTTTAAATATAGAAGGAAAAATCATTAATGTTTTGAGCTTGCTTGAGCCGTGGAAAAGCATTAAGGAAACCTTGTTATCCTTTCCGTTTCGCCTCTGCTCGGGTGTGGGCATCATTCCACCGCCGTAATAGCGACCGTACATCGTCGGTGCGACCCACACCTTTTTGAAGCGCATTTCTTTTCCATCCACGGTAACGGTGGCATTTACGGGCTTGAAGTGAAAAAGAAGCCCCTTGATTGCTATCGTAGTATAATTCGGCTGCTTTGCCTCGCTTTTCAGCTTATCTCCAACCTCACAGCAATAGCCGTCAATACCAAAACCAACACCGTTAATAAATTTTCTTTGTTTTCCGTTTACCGTTACTGTTGGAAGTTTTTTTATATAATCGTTGATCCGAACGGTTTCATTGACGGATTGCAAGCCGACATCTCGTGCAAAATCGTTTCCCGTGCCGCTTGGATAGTAATATATATCGTTTTTGATAGGACAATCATATAACTCGTTTGCTACTTCATTTAGCGTTCCGTCACCGCCAAAAATAATAACATCGTCATACGGATCGAGTATTTCAAAAAAATCAGATAACTTACGTATTTTGGTTAAATCTATAAGCTTAGTCGGAAGATTATCTACCACAGAGTATATAGAGGCATCCTCGTAAGACTGATTGTTTTTTCCCGAAAGCGGATTAAAAAGAAGATATCGCATATATTTCCTTTCCTAAAAATACAAACAAATAGAATTATCGCACTTTATGTCGAAATTTTATCGCTCCAACATTACGCGAAAATTAACAAATCGACATTTTTGATTTTTCTTAAAAAGCACCTTTTTGCTGAAAAGTTTATTTTCGCGTAATATTTCCCAGCTACACTTTGTTACAAGCTAATATCCTATAAGGGAGTAGTCAGCACGTAAGTGTGGTAAAGTCACCATCACAGTTTACTTGGCTTTATCTTAAATGACGAGACTTATCTTTAATTACTAAAGGTAGGTTTCGTCTTTTTTATTTTCGTTTCAGTAAAAATTAAAACATAGGAGGATTTGAAATTGAAATTTTACTGTGAAGACCAAGAAAAAGTCTTGAGTGAGCTCGGGAGCACGAAAGAAGGCTTGAGCTCTGCCGAGGCTGCGAGTCGACTCGAAGCTAACGGCAAAAACAAGTTAGCAGCCGCAAAGGGCAAATCTATCGTTCGCCGTTTTCTCGAGCAGCTTGCCGATCCGATGATCATCATTCTGCTTGTTGCGGCTCTCATCAGCGGTGTGCTTGCCGTGGTGGAGAACGAAAGCTTTGCCGACGTTATCATCATTCTCGCCGTAGTTATCGTAAACGCCGTTCTCGGTGTTTACCAAGAGAGCAAGGCGGAAAAAGCCATCGAAGCATTGCAAAAGATGTCGGCGGCAACCTCAAAGGTATTGCGTGACGGCAAGGTGCAGATCATTCACAGCGAGGATTTGGTTGTAGGTGACATCATTCTTCTTGAAGCCGGCGATGCTGTTCCCGCAGATGCGAGAATCCTTGAAAACGCAAGTCTGAAGGTAGAGGAAGCCGCACTTACAGGTGAGTCCGTTCCCGTTACCAAGTTTATCGATATTATCAATCTCAAAGATGGAGAAAAAGATGTTCCCCTCGGCGACCGTAAGAATATGCTCTATATGGGTTCGACGGTCGTTTACGGTCGTGGAACTGCTGTTGTTACAGCCACGGGTATGGATACCGAAATGGGCAAGATTGCCGGTGCGCTTCAGCAGGCAGAGGACGGCGAAACTCCCTTGCAGAGAAAGCTGAATCAGCTTTCCAAAACGCTTACTTGGCTTGTGCTTGGTATTTGTATCGTCGTATTTGGCGTGCAGGTAATACGCGCAGGCGATTTCAGCTTCAATAATACGGTGCTTCCTTCATTTATGGTTGCCGTTTCTTTGGCAGTTGCCGCTATTCCCGAAGGACTTGCCGCTGTCGTTACGGTCGTTCTCTCTATGGGCGTTACCAACATGTCAAAGAGAAACGCTATCATTCGCCGTTTAACTGCGGTTGAAACGCTCGGCTGTGCACAGATCATCTGCTCGGATAAGACCGGCACGCTGACACAGAACAAGATGACAGTCGTGGATTATTTCGGAGAAGCGGAAAACCAGATTGCCTCCGCTATGGCGCTTTGCTGTGATGCAGAGATAGACCCCGACGGAAACGTTACGGGCGAGCCTACCGAGGCGGCACTCGTTGTATGGGCAGATAAGCTCGGAATGAAAAAGTTTGACCTCAAAAAGGAATTCCCGCGTTGCGGCGAAGCTCCCTTTGATTCGGGCAGAAAGATGATGTCCACCGTTCATACGGTAGATAGCGAGTGCGTTCAGTACACCAAGGGCGCGCCCGACGTTATCATAGGCAAATGCACTCATTACTTGAAGGACGGAGCTCCCGTTCCCATGACCGAGGAATACAAGCAGTCCATTTTGAACGCAAACAAAACAATGGCAGACAAGGCACTCCGCGTGCTTGCCTGCGCTACGAGATTTTGGAGTGAACAGCCCATCGATTTTGAAGCGGAGCATCTTGAGACAGAGCTTTGCTTCATCGGACTCTGCGGAATGATCGACCCCGTCCGTCCCGAGGTCAAGGATGCCATTGTAGAATGCAGAAATGCAGGCATCCGTCCGATCATGATCACGGGCGACCATATTGATACCGCCGTGGCAATCGCTAAGGAGCTCGGAATTATTACCAAAGAGACTTACGCTATCACGGGATCTCAGCTAAACGAAATGACCGACGAGGAGTTTGAGCTTGAGTTCAAAAACATAAGCGTTTACGCACGCGTTCAGCCCGAGCATAAGACACGTATCGTCAACGCTTGGCGCAAGGCGGGATACGTAACCGCTATGACCGGTGACGGTGTCAACGACGCCCCTTCCATTAAGAGCGCAGATATCGGTGTCGGTATGGGAATCACGGGCACGGACGTTACCAAGAACGTTGCTGATATGGTTCTTACCGACGATAACTTTGCCACCATAGTTGGCGCAGTTGAGGAAGGCCGCCGTATTTATGACAATATCCGTAAGGCAATTCAGTTCCTTCTCGGCTCGAATATGAGCGAGGTGCTGTCGATCTTTACGGCAACGCTGATGGGCTTTACTATCCTCAAGCCCGTTCACCTTCTTTGGATCAACCTCGTAACCGACTGTTTCCCTGCTCTCGCTCTCGGTATGGAAAAGGCAGAGCCGAACATCATGAAGCGTAAACCGCGAGATGCCAAAGCGGGAATCTTCTCGGGCGGCATGGGCGTCGATATCGCATATCAAGGTGTGCTCGTCACGATTCTCACCATTGTTTCCTATTTTATCGGTCATTTCATGGAGACGGGCAATTGGGAGATCACCAACAGTGCTCACGGCATGACTATGGCGTTCCTGACGATGTCTATGGCAGAGATCTTCCACAGCTTCAATATGCGCTCACAACGCGGAAGCATGTTCACCCTCGGCAACCAGAACAAAACTCTTTGGATTGCGGGCATCGGCTCTCTCGTTGCAACCTCTCTCGTATGCGAGATTCCCTTCCTTGCAAGCGCCTTCGGCTTTGCAAGCGTAGGCATTGGCGAATACCTGATTGCTATCGCACTCGGACTCGTCGTTATCCCCGTGGTTGAGCTCGTCAAGCTAATTCAAAGAAAAGCAAGCAAAAACAGCTGAAGCCCATAGCAAAAATGACCACTTTCATACAAGGCGGTCTTTTTGCAGTAAGAAGGATATGTTATGTTGAAGAAAAAATGGGTTTGTGCTTTGTTCCGACAAAGATTTTTGATTATCCTATTGCTTGCGCTTCAATTGGCATTCTTACTCTACGTGCTGATCAGCAGCAGTATTTATTCAGCGTAAAAATAAATTGAGTGTGTACCGAGGTTGATCGGCAATGTAGGTTCTTCTGTTCCGTCAGCGTATGTAGTCATAGCTACGGTTGCATATCCTTCTTTTCCGTCAATCGTAACCTTATAATCAGTTCCGGCAGGTGTTTTTTGCTCGACCGTATAACTTCCTTCATAGGTCTTGTTGTTGGTATGATCTGTTATTGTGATTTTGCCGTTTTTGGCAACAAGAGTCAATTCAACAATCTTTGCTTCGGGGTGAGCCGTGCTTTCTTCAGCCGCCGCATCGTAAACCAACTGTTCACCCTCGACGTGCGCGATAGTCCTCATTTTCCACTCGTAATCTTCAATTTTAGGCTTTCCCATACCGCAAGCGGAAAGTGCGAAAATTAGCGTTGTCGCAAGCAGAAGGATTGAAATTGTCTTTTTCACTTGTTGATCCTCCATATCATATATTAACTTACCATCTGAGCATCATAAAGCTAATAGTTTTTTCATTGCGTTGAGCTCCTTAATTCAGTTTGGTATTGAAGGTGTATTCTACGAAATCACCATTTTTGAAGCTGAGTTTAACCACATAAATCTTGTTAGCTTGTAAATCAAATTCAATTTGCTTAAACCAACCTTTTTCTATGATTATTTCTTCTCCCGACAGTTCTTCATTGAAGTCGTAAGCAACAACTACACATTCTTTGAATCTATCATAATCTCCATAATTTGAGGTATATAACACGAGCTCATACGCTGTATTCTCGTCAAGCTCGTATGGGAATGAACGATTCTGATTCAACTGATAATAATTCTGTGTTGTTTCTTCAAATCCGTTCCATTTGTAATTACCTCTTTCAACGAGCGATGTAGCACCTTGAGAGGTAGTATTGTTTCCAACCGTAGAGTGTATCGCATAGGAAATGTTCGGTGGTGTGTAATATTCAGACGGAACACGAGCTACCACGCCATAGCCGCAAATATCAAAAAATGCTTTGGCACATTTTGAAAAAACAGAGCTTGGCGAGTTGTTAGAGCCGCTTGACTCTTTGCTCGTTCCATCGTTGTAATTGATTTTCAAGCTCCAACCGCCACCGTCAACAATGCCCGGCGGTGATTTATACTCCTTCTTTATATCGAACAATCCGTAAGTATATAGCTTATCAATCAGAATTTTTTCTTGTTCATCCGAAAACTCAGCCAAGGTTTCCATCCTGTCATTCTCATCGTCCGTAGGTAAGTATGAATGTCTTGTTACAATGTTTTTATCGAAATCGAAAAGATATTCCGTTGTAAAGCCGCCATTATAGTCCACTTGCGTGTACGTTAAGCTTGCAAGGGGCGTTTTGCCATACTCCTTGACTCCCTCGCTACATCCGACAAGGCAACACAAAAGTGATACCACGGCTAAAGTTAATGCTATTAGTTTTTTCATTGTGCTGACCTCCTTTTCGTGCCCTCATATATAAAGACGATAATTATAGCAAAAGGTTTCACTATATAAGACAGTTATTTGTAGGCATCCACGCCAAAGGCAATAGCAAAGCCCAAAACCAACAAGGCTGCTACAATATATAGGAATTTATAGATGCTTCCCCTTTTCATTTATTATCTCTCCCATTTGTCCATCAGTGCTCTGATCTGCGCTGCGAACTTGGCGTTTTCTTTATTTGGGCGGCTTTCGCAACGCTTTGCAAGAGCAAGCAACGCCTCAGCCTGCGACACAAGCTCACGGTGGATGCTGTTCTTTCTGGAACGTGCCTTGGCTGCGTCTGCTGCCGTAACACGCTTCTTTTCGGTATAAGCGGTCATAATGCCTTTTACAAGGTCATACTCGGTTCCGCTGTACGGAGCCTCTACCGCATAACCGCGCTCCTTCAGCTCATCGGCAAGGACTGCGATAGATTCCTCATTGCCGTGATTGAGAAATACGGTGCGAGGCTTCTTTTTAAAGCTTTCAAGCCACGAAATAAGCCCCTGTTGATCGGCGTGTCCGCTGGTTCCCTTGAGCGACTTAATCTCGGCTCTCACGGCAATATCCTCACCGAAGAGTCGCACGTTCTGCACACCTTCGATAAGATTTCTGCCGAGCGTTCCCTCTGCCTGATAGCCAACGAACAGAATGAGGTTCTGCGGTCTCCACAGATTGTGCTTGAGGTGATGGCGGATTCTGCCGGCCTCGCACATTCCGCTGGCTGAAAGAATGACCTTTGGCTCGGGAGTTTCGTTTATACGCTTGGACTCCTCAACCGTAACGGACAGTCTTAGTCCATCAAATCGGATGGGATCAATTCCATCGTCAATCAGCTTTCTCGTTTCCTCGTCAAAGCATACGGGATCGCACTTTGAGAATATCTCTGTTGCTTCAATTGCCAACGGGCTATCCACGTAGACGGGAAAATCTGTGTTTTTGACAAGTTTTCTTTGCTTTATTTCACGAATAGCGTAAAGAAGCTCTTGAGTACGACCGATAGCAAAGGACGGAATAATGACGTTTCCGCCTCTTGTCAGTGTATCGTCTATCAACTGCGCCAGCACCTCAATCGTATCGGTATGACGCTCGTGATTACGGCTGCCGTAGGTGGATTCAAGAACAAGATAATCCGCTTTTGCAACGGGAGTGGGATCCTTGATGATTGGCTGATTGCTGTTTCCAACGTCGCCGCTGAATACGATCTTCTTTTCCGCGTCGCCCTCTTTGAGCCAGATCTCAATTGCCGCAGAGCCGAGTAAATGTCCAATGTCCGTGAAGCGAATATCTACTCCTGCTGATACCGTAATTCTCTCATTGTATTTCACACCGCGAAAGAGCTTGATCGTTCCAAGCGCATCTTCAAGCGTATAGGTCGGAGCAAGATTCTCCTCGCCCGAACGCTCTGCCTTTCTGTTCTTCCATTCTACCTCGCTCATCTGGATATGGGCACTATCCTTGAGCATGATATCGGAGAGCTTCGCCGTTGCCTCTGTTGCGTATATGATACCGCGGAAGCCGTCCTTATAGAGTCTTGGCAACATTCCCGAATGGTCGATGTGCGCGTGTGTTAAGAACACAGCATCCACTTGACTTGCGGGAATTGGCAAGGCGACGTTTTGAAATACGTCAATTCCCTGCTCCATACCGCAATCGACAAGATAGTATCTGTCATTGATTTCAAGCAAGGTACAGCTACCGGTTACTTCCTGTGCTGCTCCGATAAATTGAATTTTCATAGAATCACCTTTCCTTTCAAAAAATGTTTATTTCAAAAATTGCTTGATCTGCAAAAGATTATTTTCGGCGGTCTGCTTCAACAGTCGTTGTCTTTCCCACTTATCCATCAAGACACTGATCTGCTATGTTTAGATTCTCTATGTATGATAGCAATTCATCAAAACCGCCTTGAGGATAAGTGCTGATATCCTCATTCTTCGTGTTAATCAAACAATCTTTCAGAAGAAATACGCTCATGCCGAGCTTCGTAGCAACCATATCATCGGCCACATCGTTACCTACCATCATGCATTCTTCGGGTTCAAGTCTTAATTCTAAAAGCATCTCTTTGTAATAGTCTAGATTCGGCTTTGAATATTTGGAGGTTTCATACGATGTGAACACCTCAAAATCCCTTGGTTCGAGACCTGCCCAATGAATACGGCTCTCGGTTGCCGCAGCGGGAAAAAGAGGGTTGGTTGCCAAGGCAACGCGCAATCCTTTCTCCTTTATTTTGGATACAACCGTAGCTGCTTGCGGAGCAAAGCCGCAAACGTCCTTGATCTTTTGAAAATCGGTCTGATAAAACTCGTCGAAGATATGAATATCCTTCATCACAGCTTCTCCGTAAACCTTCGCCATAGCATCCCAAAATACTGCTTCGTTGGTCTTTTCACCATTGTTTTTGATCATAGCGGCGGTGCCTGCTAAAATTGAGCTTGTTATTGTCATCGGCTCATAGCCGTGCGGCTCTGCCGCTTTTGCAAGACCGCCAATGTATGCTTTCAGAAATTTTTCCTGATCCATTGGCAGAAGGGTTCCGTCAAGATCGAACAAAATTGCTTTAATACTCATTTTTATCCTTTCTTCTTTAGTTATTTACCTGCTTCAAGTGCTTCTTTTGAGTATCCGCTTTGACATTACTCGATAGGTGTATCAAGCTTTCTTATCCTATCAAACAAAATCTCATCTTCGGTTGGAATATCAACAAGTGTTTCCATTTCAGAACGAATTCTCATCATATCGTTGTCGGTTTGGCTGATTGTTTCAGCACACTTGCGAAGTTCCGCAACGAGTTCGTCCTTGCCATCAAAATCGGTCTTATAATGAAGCTGATGCTCAAGACTTGCCCAAAAATCCATAGCGATAGTTCGAATCTGTACCTCTACCTCCATCTCCAAGCGGCGCTTTGATAGAAATACGGGAACTTTAACAATTAAGTGCAAGCTTCTGTAACCGTTTTCTTTCGGTTGACTTATATAGTCTCTTACGGCTAACGAGCGTGATATCGTCCTGCTTCAAAAGAGCATCGGCAATCAGATAAACGTCATCGATGTATGAGCAGATGACTCGGACACCGACAATATCGTGTATGTTTTCCGATACGCTGTCAATGTCAATTGATTTATCCAGCTTTACAAGCTTTTCAATAATGCTTTATGTGCTTTTTAAGCGCGTTTGGATGGAATTAATTGGATTTCGATGATATTGAAGATTAAACTCTGTATTAAGGATTTCAAATTTTGTTTTGATCTCCTTCATCGCGCAGGAATAGATCATTCTGAGTTCCTTGTAATCCACCATTCTGCCCATTATCTTCTTGGTCTGATTATAGAGAACATTCATTGCAGCACTTGACATTGTGGCAAGTGCTGTCGGAGGTGTTACCTCATCCCCATCATCAAATAGTGTATCTTTATCTTGAAATTGCTTTTTCAATTATTTTTCCTTCTGTTTATTACGTATCATTTGTTACTTACTTCGGTAAACAAACCGTAAAGGTTGTTAATCCGTTTTCGCTTTTTACAGATACGCTTCCTTTATGAAGCTCTATTATTCTTTTGACTATGGCAAGACCTATACCGTTTCCTTTTGTGGAATGTGATTCGTCCACCTGATAAAACTTGTTGAAAATATACTTTTGCTTTTCAACGGGAATGGTCGAACCCGTATTAGATATATCGATTTGCAAGTCATTTTCCGAAGGAGTAATTTTTGCGGATATCGTTCCGCCCTTATCTACAAACTTAATGGCATTGTCGAGCAGATTGATCCACACCTGTTTGAGAAATTCTTCGTTGCCGGAGATATAGTATTCATCAAAATCGAAATCAAGCTCTATATTTAGCTTGCTCCACTTCCCTTCAAACAGAACAAGTGCTGATCGTAGCTGCTCGGATACATTATAGTGCGAAATATCCGTGAGTATCGATTGGTTTTCTACCTTCGTTAATTCAAGAATGTTCGTCGCCATTGATGCAAGGCGTCTTGATTCTTCTTTAATAGCACTTATGTATTGAGAACGTTCTTCTTCGGAAAGATTAGTACTTTCAAGTATCTCTGCGAAGCCTGCAATAGAGACTATGGGGGTTTTAAACTCGTGCGAGAAGTTGTTTATAAAATCTCCGCGTAGCATTTCAGTATTCTGAAGCTGCTCCGCCATCCTATTAAAGCTATCGGATATCTCCACAAAAGTAGGGTGGTTCTCAATCGGGCGCGCATATTCGAGTCGCGTTTCAAAATTACCGTCGGCAAGATTATTCATACCGTTCACAAGCTTGTTGATAGGACTTAACGAGATTTTTCCAAGCAAAACGGTAAGTGCCGATCCTATGACCAAGCTGATAAGCGACATAAGTAAGAGCAATGAACCAAAATCCACTTGACCGTCTTTTGATACGATTACATCGAATTCTATAAACAAGTATATCGTGAGTGCTGCAAGTGACAAAGCAACAAGAAGAATAAGAAAAACGATAAAAGCTAATAGCAGTGTGAGCGAAAAACGGTGCTCATGTTCTTTCCTTTTCTTGCTGAAATCTGCTTTTTTCATATCTTCTTCACCGCCTTATACCCAACACCGCGAATGGATTCGATAGAAAATTCATCCCATCCTTCAAAGCGTTTACGCAATCTTGCAATATGCACGGTAACGGTTTCCCAACCTACCTCGCTATCAACACCCCATATCTCATCCATAATTTGAATTCTCGTAAAAATCTTATCGGGATAGGAGAGGAGCTTATATAGAAGCAAAAACTCCTTTTGCGGCAGTTCCATTACTTCCTCGCCGCGTTTAACGGTCATTGCATCGTAATCTATTACAACATCACCGATTACAATTTTTCTGTCGCTCGCAATTTTCGCCCTTCGCAGAAGCGCCCTTATACGATACAAAAATTCTTCATTTTCGACCGGCTTTGTCATATAATCGTCTATTCCCACATCAAAGCCAAGATGCTTGTCCCTCGGTAGCTGCTTTGCCGAAACCATAAGAATTGGTAAAGTATTATTTGCATATCTTAAAGTTTTTGTAAATGCATAACCATCCATCTTAGGCATCATTATATCGAGCACAACAAGATCAATGTGCTCCTTATCCATTACCTCAAGCGCATCCTCGCCGTTCTTGGCGGCGAACACTGTATAATTTGCCTTTTCAAGTATGGTCTTGAACAAAAGGCGAGTGTTTTTATCATCATCGACTACAAGAATACGAAACATATAATCCTCCTGACCCAAATATTACATTCACGCATATGTTTTCAAGCGGATGATATACAAAACTACGTTTTGATGATATGCAATTTCTGCGAAATTGATGCATATTAAATCACCCCAATCGGCACGATATGAGGCTGTCTCATTAAGAATTTATGAAAATCAGAGAAAAAATGAGAAAAAATGAAGTAAAAAACATGCGGTTAGCAAATTCTTAATGAGACAGCCCCGCCCTTTTTTTATTATTGGATTTTAAAGAAATCAAAATCAAAAACGGTTATTTTTCTACCAATCAGTATCTATTTGCAGCTCGGGATACGGATTTATCTTCAAATGCTCAGCGGTAGGCTTTCCCGACAGCTTGGAGTGCATAAATTCAAGGAACTCGGTAAAATCGTGAAGCTTTCCTAAAATCTTAACGCTCATTCTGATACCTCCTTTTCCCTGCGTGTATTTTATTGCTCCTCAGCCTCGAAGCAATAGAAGTTTCCGTAGCTCCAATTATAGCTGCTTCCGTTATGACGGTCAAAGGTCAGCCAGAAGTAACGTGTTCTGGAGCCAAGCTTAACGGGCATTACACAGCCCCAACCGCGGAAGCCACCGTCAGGATAACGGAAATTCGCAAGCCTCATTCCGTCCTTGCTATAAATGCGGTATTCGGAGCGACGATCAAAGGTGTTGCCGCACACGAAATGTATCTCACCGTCCACCAGGACGAACGAGCCGCCCGTTTCCGATGCTTCCTCCGCCACTCCGCAGCCGATAGCGCGGAAGTTCTTGAACGGGTCGTTCGATTCATAGAATACGTAGCGGTATTTTTTCGCCTTGTGGTCGATACGGCAGATCGCAAGAAGCCAGCGGTCATTTTTTGTGTCGTAGATCAGATCGGGGTCCTCGTCACGGAAGAAGCCGACAAAATCGGTCATCGCAGCCCCCTCGGGTGCCTTATCCATAACGGTAACGTCAACAACACCGATACCCGATCTCGGATCCCCCTCAAAGGTTCCGTATGCGAGAATATGCTCATGCTCAAAGGAGCTTACCCAGACGTACCAGAGCTTTTTCTCTCTGTGATAGACGAGCGTTGAGGCAATATAGCCGCGCCAGAAGCCGTCACCGTTATCGAAGAAGAGAATACCCGTCATTTCAAGCTGCATAGTTCCGGGAACCCATGAAAATATCGACTGATAATTGCCTGCGTGGGTACGGATGGAGGCGGTAAAGTAGACCTTACCGTTCTCGTTGATAACCGTTCCGTCCTCGTATTTCAAGGCGCGGAAGTCGGCAATCGAAACCCCGTTGTCAAGGCAGGAGGTAACGCTCAAAACACTCACGCTGCCCACGGCGATAAGAGATACGTTTCCGTCCTTAAACGTTGTATATCTGTTAGACTCTGCAAAGAGGGGCTCGTCAACGGTAGTCAGGTATTTAGCCCCACCGTTCACTCTGTAATAAATATCAAAGAAGCCGGGACGGCAGGTGACCATCCAGGGAGACGTTTCTGTAAAATCTTCGGGCAGTGCGATGCTTTCGGTATGCTCACCGCAGCGGTAGAAAAGACTCTTTCCGGCTTCGTTTTTTACAAAGCTCACGGTAGCGAAAACATTCGGCAGGCGGAACGCAAAGCCGACCTCGCCCATGACCGACTCAGCCTTGATTTCATAGGTTGCAAAGGGGAAGAACTGACAGAAAACGCGCTCTATGCTGCCCCTTTTCGTGTGATATCTGTTTGCATCCACGTACTCGATGCAATCCTCACTCTTTTCAAAAACGGGGTAAAGGTCTCCTCTTGTGTCGTTAACGAAATCCTTGAGGAAATTCATTTCTCCGAGTGAGATACCCATATTTTTGTACATGGATATTGAAAATTTTCTCTTAAACTGTGTGTGTAATGGATTCATATTTTTATCTCCGAGCTCAAACGTCTTTAAGCATTGCTTTCCGACGTGTATTATTTGGGTTAAGTATATCATAAAGAGTCACGATTGTCAATAAACTATTTTCGGACATTTTCCCCCGCTGACAAAAAGCTTGATAGGTTTGTTTGATAAAAATAAAAAGAAGGTTAAAAGGCATATCGCCCTCGAACCTTCTGTACAAGCTCTTCACTTGCCTATCTTGAAATAAGTCGATTTCTTATTTCAATCTAATACGCATGACGTATCACGGTATTATCTTTAGTGCTGATATTTTATCACAAAAACGTATTTTTGTCAAGTGATTTCGAAAAATATTTCGAATTATCAACACTACCGTTTATTATATGAAATTTTCGCTGTTTTATTGCTATTTTATTGAATATTTAGGACTTCCGTTCAAATACAGCTCTATATAACCGTCCGTTGACACTTTTATCGCCATTCCGAAGCGAGAGAGCTTCTTACTTGCCGCACCTCTGCCTCCGCCTGAGGAGCCGCTGTCATTTTTTATAATAGCACCGCAGGCGCATATATCGCCTTTTGCGTTCAATATACATGCTCCGTCAAGTGATATAAGCTCGCACCTGAGCTTTCTGTCAAGCTCTCCGAACGGTTTTTGCATGATAAAGCTATCCAGCGCATTCCTTTTCAGGATGCGCTTTCTTATTTCCTTTTCGTCAACCGTGAGATGCTTGTTTCCGCTATCCTCATACCGCTCGTTCTGCTCCTTGAAATACTCAAACAGCTTGTTATACTCCCACCTGTTCAGCAAATAATCGCATTGGTGAAGTATCGGAAATCCGTCCTTTTCTTCATTTGTCAGTGACGATACGTTCTCGACAACAGATATAATTCCGCCGCCGTGCGAGAAAGAGACGTCAAGGGTTGAGGCATATATATCCTCTATCAGTGATTCTTCAATACCGTTTGCATCGGCAAAATCCGCAAGAGCATTGTAAAATGACTCATAGCTCATATTCAGCCACTTCAAATTTCGCTTGACAAATCTGATCTCTTGATTTTTAGACAGTATGATATCTCCGTTATTCAAGAGGAAAATTCCAACCCTATTCCCGGTTACGTACCTTTGGATAACGTTTGCAAATCTTATCGGCAGATGCTTGCTGAGGCTATAATTCTCTATCTTGTTATTCTCTGTAACCGATAAATAACGGCAAAACTCGCAGTGCTCATCCACTTCTATAACCGAGTCTATACAATCGGTAAATACGGCAAAGAAATCGTCTTTTATGAAGCTCTTGAACTTTCCGTATTCCGGATCGAAATTCGAACGTAGAGATGGATTGATAACGAAGCCCATCGTCACCTTTTTGCCCTCGTAGGTCTGCACAGACCATTTCTCCAGTATACCGAGCAGCTCCTCGACATCCTCGTTTGCCTTTCCGATTATCCACGTACATATTCCTTTTTGAATGGCAAGCTCGTAATTGCTGACCTTTTGCGTATCAGAATAATAACGGTGCGCTGTGCCGCTTTGATACGTTCTATACTTGGCAACGGCAAAAAAGGAAATTATAATATTCTTAACTGCGCTTATATTATCCTCGCTTAATTTGCGGTTATGCTCCAGTGCAAAAACGGTTTCGGTGTTCGTGGAAAAATAGATATATCCGTCACGCTGAACGATATACGCTCCCTTAAAATCTCCCGAATAGCTTTGTATATTATTGCTGCTTATTCCAAGCAGGCGAAGCAGGTATTTTTCTATAAAATCCTTGTATTCTTTGGCGGCATTGACATTCATCGCATATCCTCGCTGAACTGTTTTCTTACATTTTAGCAGATATTTTGATATTATTCAATATTTCCCACGGAATATTTTCAGATTTTTTGAAAAAGACTTATTTACTGTTTTTGAAATTATACAGGCTAAACAAATCTCGGAAGAATTACCGTAACAGTGAAAACCGATTAAAAAAGGCACACAGCCCAATTTGACGCTCAGGTCATTTGAAGCCGTATGCCTTTTTATTATTGCAGTATGATTTTATTTGTCTGAAATCAATACATTCCGTCCATTCCGCCGCCTGCGGGAGCCTCGTGCTTATCTTCCTTTATCTCGTAAACGACAGCCTCGGTGGTGAGTACGGTGGAAGCTATGGATGCTGCGTTCTGGAGCGCGGAGCGCGTTACCTTTGCAGGGTCAACGATACCTGCCTCCATCATATCGCAGTATACTTCCTTGTATGCATCGTAGCCGTAGCCGATCTTGCCGCTCTCACGGATCTTGGCGATGATAACCGAGCCGTCCGCTCCTGCGTTGTCCGCAATCTGGCGCATGGGCGCTTCAAGTGCCTTGGAAACGATCTTTGCACCTGTTTTCTCATCACCGTCAAGCGAGTCAACAACTGCTTCGACAGCTCCGATAACGTTTACAAGTGCCGTTCCGCCGCCTGCTACAATTCCCTCCTCTACCGCCGCCTTGGTTGCGTTGAGAGCATCCTCGATGCGCAGCTTCTTCTCTTTCATCTCAACCTCTGTTGCCGCACCTACCTTGATAACGGCAACTCCGCCTGCAAGCTTTGCAAGACGCTCGTTGAGCTTTTCTTTATCAAATTCGGACGTTGCAACCTTGAGTGCCGCTTTGATCTGATTTACTCTGTCGGCTATCTCGGTCTTATCTCCCGCACCGTCAACTATGATAGTGTTTTCCTTTGTTACCTTTACCTGCCTTGCACGGCCGAGCTGTGCGATGCCTGCATCCTTGAGTTCAAGTCCGATCTCGCTCGTAACTACCTCGCCGCCCGTAAGGATAGCGATATCGCGAAGCATCTCCTTGCGCCTGTCACCAAATCCGGGTGCCTTTACCGCTACAACGGTGAACGTACCGCGTATCTTGTTGAGCACGAGAGTTGTAAGTGCTTCACCCTCAACGTCCTCTGCGATGATAAGGAGCTTTTTGCCGGACTGAACTATCTGCTCAAGAAGAGGAAGGATATCCTGAATGTTCGATATCTTCTTGTCGGTGATAAGAACGAGACAGTCGTCAAGAACAGCTTCCATTTTGTCGGTATCCGTAACCATATAGGGTGAGAGGTATCCGCGCTCGAACTGCATACCCTCTACTACCTCACTGTAGGTCTCGGCACTCTTGGATTCCTCAACGGTTATAACACCGTCACTCGTTACCTTATCCATAGCATCGGCTATGAGCTTACCTATCGTCTCATCGCTTGCCGATACCGCACCTACTCTTGAAATGTCCTCGCTGCCGCTTACCTTTTTGGACTGAGCGGCAAGCTCTGCAACGGCTGCATCAACAGCCTTGAAGATACCCTTGCGAAGCACCATGGGATTAGCACCTGACGCTACGTTCTTCATACCCTCGTGGATAAGTGCCTGTGCAAGAAGAGTTGCGGTAGTCGTACCGTCACCCGCTGCATCGTTGGTCTTTGTTGCGACCTCGCGCACAAGCTGTGCGCCCATGTTCTCCGCTGCGTCTGCAAGCTCTATTTCCTTTGCTATCGTCACACCGTCATTAGTGATGAGGGGTGCGCCGAACTGCTTTGCGAGAACTACGTTTTTGCCCTTGGGGCCAAGTGTTATCTTAACGGTATCAGCAAGCTTATCAACACCGCGGAGCAATGCTGCTCTCGCATCGGTACCGTACATTATTTCCTTTGCCATTATTCCTTACTCCTTTTCTTATTCTACAATAGCAAGTATATCCGACTGCTTTACAACGGTGTACTCCTCACCGTCAAGCTTCACCTCGGTACCGCTGTATTTGCCTACAATTACGCGGTTGCCTACCGAGAGAACCATCTTTACGTCCTCCCCGTCAATATATCCGCCGGGGCCTACTGCAATTACCTCAAATACGTCGGGCTGTTCCTTTGCGGAGCCGGTAAGTATAATTCCTACCTTGGTCGTTTCCTCCGCTTCGACCTTTTTAATTACTACCTTATCAAATAAAGGCTTGAGCTTCATTTCTTTTTCCTCCGTTCCTTGGGATTAGCACTCTTTAATTGTGAGTGCTAACTCTTACAAGTATTATTCTATACTAAGATCATGCAAAAATCAATAGATTTCCGTATATTTCACAATTTGTTAACATTTGCCTAAGACAACTCCTCGCGGAGTATTTTCAATATCTTTTTTTCCTCTCGCGATATCTTGACCTGCGTTACACCGAGGGCGGCGGCGGTCTCGATCTGAGAGTAATCACGATAGTATCTCAGAACTATCAGCTTTCTTTGCCATTCGTCAAGCTTTTCGATTGCAAGTCCAAGGCTTAGCTTATCGAAGCTGCGCGCCTCCTCGTCCTCATCGAAGATAGTGTTTCCGAGGGGAACCGAATCATCGTCTATATAGGCGTTCTCGTCTAAGGAGCGCACGGGCGCACCTGCGGAAAGCGCAGAGGCTACCTCGGCTACGCTGAGCTTCAGGCTTTTCGCTATCTCCGAGAGTGCTAAGGACTCGCCTCCCGCCTGCCTGCGCTCACGCTCTGCGCACACTATCGCGGCAAGGCGTTTTTCCTCCCTTGATACCTTTATCATTCCGTCATCGCGCAAAAATCTTCGTATCTCACCGAATATCAGCGGCACAGCGTAGGTTGAGAAGGCGCACTCACGCGAAAAATCAAAGGTATTTATCGCTTTTACCAGCCCTATATTTCCTATCGCGATAAGATCCTCGCTATCCACCCCCCTGCCGACAAATCTCGCGGCTATACTGCATACCAATGGGCGGTTGAGTATGGCGATCTCTTCCCCTGCTTCGGCATCGCCCTCTCTGTAGCGTCTGATAAGCTCGGGATTTTTGTCAAAGGTCTTTTTCTTTTCTGTTGCTTTTTCTTTTGTTGGTATATTCATCATCACTCCGAGGGGGAGGGCTCAAGAAATTTTCTCATCAATACTGTCGTGCCGCGCCCAAGCTTTGATTTTACGCTCAGGGAATCGGTGAAGTTTTCCATGACGAGAAAGCCCATTCCGCAACGCTCCGAGCCGCCTCCCGTAGTGAATGACGGGCGCATTGCCCTCTCCACGTTCTCAATGCCGCAGCCGTTATCGGATATTTCAACCGATATCTCCCGCGTATCGTAAAGACGGACGGATATGTAAATATAGCCAACCTCATCGTCGGGCAGCTCGCGATAGGCGTGGACTATGCAATTCGTCACCGCCTCGCTGACGGCAAGACGTATATCGCCTATTTCCTCTACCGTCGGGTCAAGCACCGAGCAAAAGGCGGATATTGCCGAGCGGCACACGCTCTCATTCTCGCTTATTGCCGGCAGGCGAAGCTTCATTTCATTTGTTATTCTTTTCATTTTCTACACTCCTTTTACTACAGTTATGCTTTTCAGCTTCTCTATTCCCGACATGCGCACAAGCTTTTGCAATGGCTCCGAGAGCGAGCGTATCTCTATTTTTGCTCCTATCTCCTCGGCTGTATTTACTCTGCCGAGAATAAGTCCGATGCCTGAGCTGTCCATAAACCGAACTTCCGAAAAATCCATTGAGAGCAGTCTCGGCTTTGCGGAACGCAGCTCGCGATCAACCTCTTCTCTTATGGTTTTTGCAGTATGATGATCTATCTCGCACGTGAGTCTGACTTGCAGCACGTCACCCGATCTTGTTATCGTTGCTTCTTTCATATCCTTTTCCTTCCGCTTCTTGTTTTTTTACATTTTATCAAATGCAATATGAAAAATTTGTCACACTGTGGCGGCGGTGATAAATTTAATCTGTCAGATGCAGTTTCTTTGCAATTGCTCGCTTTATCTGTCTTTTATAGGTCTTGTAGGTATTCTCGGAAAGTGTGTCTATGCCGCTGTGCGCGTAGCCTATCCCCTCGCCTATATCCTCAATAAATGCATTAGCATACGCTCCGCCCGTTACCTCTCCTGCGGCAAGCAGCATTTTTGAATTTAAATATGCGTACTCCATAAGCACGCGCCGCGAGGCGCTCCCCTCTTCTATCGCAAGCTGCCGCCTGCGATAATCCCGACACAGCGCAATCACTATTTCCTCTACCGTATCTCTTTCGCTGCGCTTTTTGTATAGCATTTTCTTTCCTTTCTTATTTATTACACGTATTTCATTCACCGAGCTCTCCGAGAGTTTCGATAAGCTCTGCTCGCAGCTCGTCAAGATCTGCGTTCAACATACGAAGCTCGGCAAGAGCTTCCTCGGCATGATCGGCAAGCTCGCCTGCGGCTATCGCAAGCTTTCGCACGTCTCCCTCGGCACCCTCGTTTATTATCTCGGCTATCAGCTCCCTTATATTGAAAAGCTCGTTGACTCCCCTGATGCGCTCCCTTATATCAGATATATCCGCTCTTATCTCATCGGGGCATCTGTATACTCTCGGCGGCATACCGTTTATATCATCATGACTTTTATACATATTTCCCTCCAAATTTCAGTAATGCAGGATGACTCAATTCCTCAAATAGTCACCCAATAAGCAACCAAAAAAACAGTTTGGTCACTTATTACGTGACAATTGTAGCATAAAAAAAGTAACTTGTCAAGTGATTTTTTGAATATTTTTTCAAAAAACTATTGCATAACAGGTTGCTTTGTGTTACAATATAAGTGACAAAAACGCTTTTGCCGCACAAGCGGTGATGAAAGGAACTGTTATTTATTATGATAGGTGAACGTATTAAGGCACTGAGAAAGAAAAGAGGGCTGACGCTCGAAGAGCTTGCCGAGGCTATAGGCACAAGCAAGCAGAACGTACACAGATACGAGCGCGGCATAGTTACGAACATACCCGCGGAAAAAATACTCGCGCTGGCTAATGCTCTTGAAACGACCCCCTCGGAGCTTATGGGCTGGGCGAGCGAGGCAAACGTGGGCATATCGGATATTGACGGGGCGGTTCCTATCACTGTAAAGCGGCTACCGATACTCGGTGATATTGCCTGCGGCAAGCCGATATATGCAGACGAGGACCATGAGAGCTTCGCCGCGGCTGACAGCTCCCTGGATGCGGATTTTTGTTTAAGAGCGCACGGGGATTCTATGACGGGGGCGAGGATATTTGACGGAGATATAGTTTTCATACGCTCGCAAAGCTCTGTTGACAACGGAGAGATAGCCGCTGTTATAATAAATGACGAAGCAACACTGAAACGGGTTTACTTTTATCCCGAGGAGAGCAAGCTCATACTTTCGCCCGAAAACCCGAAATATGCACCGCTCGTTTATATAAAGGACGAGCTGAATAATATAAAAATACTCGGAAAAGCGGTTGCTTTCCAGAGTACCGTTCTTTAATGGGGCTTTTATTTATGGCTGATCTGCTTTTTGCGCTTAACGCTGTAGCGCCTATAATACTTCTTGTTGCGCTCGGATATATTTTAAAAAAGCTCGGCATTATTCCGTCCGAGCTTGCAAAGCCTATTAACAAAATAGTTTTCAGGGTATTGCTCCCCGTTATGCTGTTCAATAACATATACGGCATTGAGGATATCAAAGCTATTGATTTCGGATATCTTATATTCGTTGCCGTATCGGTTGCCGTGCTTTTCGCAATAGGCGTACCGCTTTCCTGCTTATTTACCAAGGAGCGCGGCAGGCGTGCCGTTCTGATACAGGCTGTATTCCGCTCCAACTATGCGCTGATAGGTATTCCGCTTGCCATATCCCTATTCGGGGATGAGGGAGCGGCGGTAGCCTCCCTGCTCTCAGCGATTTCCATTCCCTTATTCAACATTTTCGCAGTTATCGCGCTGTCGCTCTTCGACCCCTCGGGTAAACGCCCATCGGTCAAGGGAATTGTGCTTGGAATAGTAAAAAATCCGCTCATAATCGGCATTGCGACCGCCCTTGTTACTTTGGCGATACGCGCCTTGTTCGTAAACGTCGGTATAAGCTTCCGACTCTCGGACATTTCCGCTTTTACAAAGGTCATAAGCTACCTTTCAGGCGCGGCGACACCGATTGCGCTTCTTGCACTCGGTGCACAATTTGAGTTCTCGGCTATCGGACAAATGAAGCGTGAGATCCTTTGGGGAACGCTCACAAGAACACTCTTCGTACCCATTGCCGCGATCGGCACGGCAATGCTTTTCCCAAGCTTCACGGGCGCACATTTCGCTGCTTTCGTCGGACTGTACTGCACACCGCTTGCCGTTTCCACCGTGCCGATGACGCAGGAAATGGGCTCTGACAGTGAGTTGGCCGGGCAGCTCGTTATATTCACGACCCTGGCATCCGCTCCCGGCATTTTTCTGTTTACATACCTGCTGAGGCTTATCGGGATATTCTAAACTTCGGTGAGGAAGATAGGGACGGTGCATTTTTTGCACTGTCGCTTACGTCAAGCTCGTATTCGGTATCTTTCTTATCGTATACAATCTCGTCAAGCGATGCCCCGAGCGCATTAGCAATGCTTACCAACGTGGGTAAACTTAATTTAGTCGCCGCACGCTCTATAACAACTCCCTGTAGCTGTAGCCTGGTCGCAAGATTTTCCTGCGATAAATTAAGCTTTTTCCTAGCCGCTTTTCCCCTTTTTACCGCAAATATTTTTGCTGCCGTTAAAATCGTAAATCTTCATAAAATCTCCTTTTTTGTGTTAATATTAAGAATTTACTTGACTTTAACATATTTGTGATGTGTAATTGTGTTAAAGATAAGAATATGCATTTATTTTAACTCTTAAGAAGAATGATTATGAATAAAATTGTAATTTTAGAGGAATTCGATAAGCTTGGTAGAATAGTGGTACCTAAAGATTTGCGAGAAAGGTATTTTATGAATGGCAAGGTAGAAATCATAGCAACTAAAGACGGCGTGCTTATAAGAAACCCGTAATACTTTTTAACAAAAAGAGAGAGCAACTAAAGCAACAAAACTTAACGGGGCTGTCGCATTTAGGCGTAATCGAAAACAAAATTGGCGAGGTAGAAAGA
>CAZTWE010000029.1:12646-26082 GCA_964617165.1 uncultured Ruminococcus sp. | reverse complement strand
GTACAGATTGCACAATGTGGAAATGTGGAAAGCTTACTTTGATTTTTTCATTGCCGCTTTTATGACTGCATATACGGCAGTGCCGAGCACTGCTAAAACGCAGACTCCGAGCAGCAACCGAAAAACGCCTGCCCAACCGAAATTATCCGCAATAAGCCCAAGCCCGTATGAGCTGAGCGTGCTTCCTACGTAACAAAATCCGTTCAGCACTCCCGCGATAAGTCCCGAGTCAACCTTTCCCTTCATGAAGAGCGGGAATATACTTGTAATAAGGCTGTTGCACGAGCCGACAAGGAAGCATATAAGCGCAAAGGCAATGAGCGGCAGAATAAATTGCTTACCCTCAAAGCTCACGATAAGCAGCCCGATAACAGCACCCGATACTAAGAACACCGTAGCGCATTGGTATACGAAATCGGGTATTTTTTTGTGTAGCGATACCGCGAATACGTTGCCGAATATAGATACTATCGGCAAAGCAAGCGTGAGCACTATTGAAAGCGAATCGTCAAGCCCGTAGTTTTCTTTGAGTATTGACGGCACCCAAGTGGTAAGTCCGTCCTTTACAAAATTCGTGGCAATACCGAATATGGCAAGCATACAGATAGTAAGCATCAGAAGCCCACAGCGCGAGGCGTGTTGAGTTTCGTGAGGTTTTTTGCTCTCCAAAACAGCCTCATCGCGTAGAGCTTCGCCCCCCGACGTTTCCCGTGCTGTCGAAGCTGCCGCACGCGATAGCCGATTTACGTAGATAAGCCATACTGCCGCTGTCGCAAGGAGCGTGCCGGCTGCAATGTAGAATACCGCCTTGAATGAGGTAAAAGCGGCAAATACTGCGGAAAGCCCGTAAATGAAGAAGGTACCCGTTGCCGTCGTCGTTCCCATTATAACGCTGGCTCTTGCCATATCCTCTGTGGGAAGAGTCTCTGAGAGCAGGCGTATAAGGCTCGGCCAAAGCATAGAAAGCGAGAAGCCGTTTATGACCCAAAGGTATTTGATAAGCTCAAAGCTCGGTGATACCGCTATAAGCAGATTGGTTGCCGCCGATACTGCAAGACTCGCGAAAACTATCCACCTCAGATTGTATTTTTTGCACCATATACCGTTAAGCACCTGTCCTATTCCGTATGAGAAGAAAAACAGCGTGCTGACAAGCCCCGCGTCTGCATGGCTTATCGAATAGTAGCTCATAACTTGGTTTATGTTAGCCGCATAGTTGAGCTTCCCGATGTACGAGCACGTGTATACTATCCAGCAAAGGATAATAAGCACGGACGTTGCCTTTATTTTTAATTTTCTTCTATCCACTTTGAAAGTCTCCCTAATGTATGCGTATCTGTTTATTTTAAGCTTCTTATATACCGATCGGCTTCTTCTCTCGATCTGAAAATCTCAATGTGCTTGCCTTTTCCGCTTTTCTCAAGTATCTCATGCATTCGCACAAGAGTGCTCGCTCTGAAGCCCTTGATATACTCTCTGAAATCCGGATCAAACTCTTCTTCGACCCATGGCATGTCGGGGCGCGTTTTGCCAATTCGCGCCGCTACTCCCGAAAGACATACCTCAGTCGGAAGATCAAAGAGAAATACCGTGTCGCAAGCGGCGAGCCTTATGCCGAGTGTTCTTGCAAAATTACCGTCCATTATCCATTCATCGCCTGCGAGAAGCTTCGCAAGCTCGCGATCAAACTCCTCATGCGTAACGGTGGTCCTATCGGGCTTGTGCCATACCATATCAAGATAGTAAAGCGGCAAGCCCGTTCTTTTAGCAAGCTCTCTGGAAAACGTACTCTTACCCGAGCCGGGGCAGCCTATAACAATTACTCTTTTCACGGCAGCTTTTAAATAAAGTTCTTGGCAAGCGAGGAGTTCTTGTAGCCCTCGTCATCCGTAACCTCTTTGATGACCTTTATCTCTTTTGGCAGCTTTATTTCGGCATTCTCATCGCTCAGCTCAAGCTCAACTATCGCGCAATCGCTCCAGAAAGGATAAACGTCTATCTCAAAGTACTGATTTTCGTATGTAAGGCAATAGCGTGTCTTTCTTATCTGGTGGCGTGTCGTATCGGCATCCATGAGCAGCCTGAGGTATTCGCTCTCGGTGAGTCTGCGCTCGATCTCTACGCGCTTGACGTCGCTTACCTTTCTCTTCGTCGTAAGGAAATACACAAAGTTTCCGTCACATCCGCGCTGGCGAACACGTCTTTCATCCCCCTCGGGGCAGCACAGATAGGTCTGTATTATCTCAATACGCCTACAGTTCGGCAGGCTCTCAAGCCACTTTATATCGGGATATTCTATCAGGAATTTTCTCTCTATCTCAAACGGCTCGGGTTCTCCGAGGAACGAGGATATTTCCGCAATAAGATTTTTCATCTTGTCCTCAAAATCCGTCGAGTTGTCTATTAGTCTGAAATGAGGATGTCCGGTCCATGCAAATATGAGCTTGTCATCAAGTGCGGCTGCTTCTGCGGCAGTTTCGGTGCGTGCACTGTTGTTTGCCGTGGTATAGAATTCCTCAGCTCCCTTTGCGGCGGTAACAAGGTGGAACACCGCATCGTAATTGTCGCGCAGGTCTACCTCGTTTGTTCCGAGGGCATCGAGCACCGATGCAAATTCATCCTCTGTCATATACGCCTTGTTATCGAGCGCACCCCTGTCGCAAACGATGAGAATATTCTCGGCATCCATCGTTGCCGCAGCCTCCTCAAATATTCTTTCTTTTTCAAGCTGCAAGGTCATTTGGCATTTCTGATACGCTGCGTTAGTTCCGCACGTCCAGGGGGCAACGCCTCCCGAAATAAGCTCTGTTGCTGTTTCAGGCACGAAAAGCACCGTGTAACCAAGCCCCGAAAACGTGTCCTGTATTCTGCTCATTGCAGTGGATTTTCCCGCGCATGGGCCGCCTGTGATTACTATTTTTGTTATTTCCATTTTTCGTCTCCAATTATTTGTTATTCAATGTGAAATTTGTCATTTTCGCTAAGGTCGAGTATATCTATTGCTCGCATGAACGTCTCCTTTGCTCCGATAAAATCCTTCTGATGATGCGCATCGAGTGTATATGATAATCGTGATCTGCTTTAAATTTCATATCAGCGTCCCTCTTCCTTAGCCATATTATTGAATTTTTCTATCAGCATTATTTCTCTTGGGTCGTACGGGCGCAGATTTGGTCGGAAAAGATCATGCTGCCATTTTGTAAAATCATATCCGTTATCCTCTCCGCGATCCCATTCCTGCCACATGTGAAGCCATGGCTCGTGAGTCTGAGTTTTGCCTACAACAAATCCCCAACAGTAGTTTGCAACGTTGGTGATATAGAGCAGGGGATAGATTTCCTGGATTGAGTTGTGATTTATCCTGTGCAGCCATTCGGTAAGGAATATCGGCCGTCCTGCCTTTTTATGAAATGCAAGCTCGGCAACAAGCTTGTCATACGCCTTGTAGCTGTGGAAGCTTATAACGTCCGAAAGCTCGTATGCTACGCGCTCCTCCTCGGAGCAAAGCTCGCCGCCTCGCACGCCCCGCCATATATCGGCTGTAAGCGGCTGAATAGGCTCCTCCTTTCGTACTGTGTCGAAAAGCTCCCTCAGCAGCGGCACGGCACGCCCCTTTATCGAAAAGCCCGGTTCATTGTAAATGTTCCAGCAAATAATACGCTCGTCTTTTGCATACCGCCTTACCGTTTTTCTGACCATTTCAAGGTAAAGGTCGTGCAGCTCGGGGTATTCCATGTAATGCTTGGGCGGCTTTGCAAGCTCCTCTGCTGATAGCGGTATGCGCCCCTGATGCTCACCGAGCGCGTAAGCCTGCTCACCCATAGCCTTGGGGATAAATACGTCACCGCGCGGCAGATCCTCTTCGTGCGCAAGCACCACCATAACGCGCTGCCCGTATTTTGCCGCAAGCTCAATATAGCGGTCAAATATCTCCATATAGGAGTCGGGCTCTGCGTAGTATACGTCAAAATTCGCCCAAAGGCGTACCGTGTTAAAGCCGATCCTTTGGCACAGCTCAAGCTCGCGCTCTGCGGTTTTCAGCTTTTGTTCGGAATTGTAGCTTTGCCACATGTCAAGCCTGCTTGCGCAGTCACTGCCGATAAAATTGCAGCCTCGGAGCCATCCAAGCTCAGCGTACCATTCATTGGCTTGCTTTTCTGTCCATCTTTCAGTCATTGTTACTCTTTCCTATCAGTTTTCCTCGGGTAGATAGAAGAACTGCTCGGGGCCCGTATCCCTCGTGAGAGCTCTTTTGCTTTTGAATTTAGTCATAAAGAGATATATTACGTACATATCTCCGCTGCATCCGCCGAGATGCATACCGAAAATTGCCGCTGAGATCAGATAATATACACGGTCTAAGAAGAACAGAACGACCGTAAGCGGAATGAATATCAGCGTAAATACCGTGAGAGGTACCGCATCGTTAAAGAGGTCCATGGGTATCACGGCAAGCACCGTAACTATTGCTATAACGGCAAGTGCTATAACGTTGAGTATTATACCAAGCCTTGCGTCCTTTGCATTGATATGCAGCACCTCGCTGTAGCCTGCGGGGAGCTATCGCTCATAATTTTTTCTTTCATAGCTTATCTTCCTTCCCGGCAAACGAGAGCAGCTCGGAGCGTATACGCTTCATACGAAAATATCCGAGAAGCACAATATCTATTTGTTCGCCGTCTTTCTTTATCAGTGTAACGTCTGTTTCGAAGAAGGTTGCCCGTGTAATTTTCAGCTCCTCAATACAGTCTCTGTCAAACACGGTAACGACAAACGGTGATGCAAAGGAGCGTTTATCTCCCTGAGAAGCTACCTCCGCTCCGCGACAGACGTATCCCTGTCTTAGCTTTATTTGTCCGTCCGATACCGATATGTAGAAGCCTGCCGAAAGTACAAGGTAAAAGCCTATTATTCCCGTGATAACCGAGTAGCAGACACCTGCAAAAATATCGTTCACAAGGAATATCCCTACCGTTTGCCATACACCGAATGAAAACAAGGCAAGGGCAATAAGCGTCATTATCCACGGTTTATGCTTTTTCATCCAATAAGCTCCCGAAGCTTTTTCGCAATATGCTCGGCAAGCAGCTGATGTCCTTTCTCGTTGGGGTGGCAGCCGTCACTCGTGTGTATTCTCCAATCAAAATTAAAGTCCGAGTGCAGATTAAGGCAAGGTAAGCTGTAGGTGTCACAGGTGTCGCAAAGCACCTTGACGTAGTCTGAAAGGCAGTGTCCGTTGTAGTTTTTCTCATTCGTGTCATGTCTTGAGGATGCTCCTCTCCAATGCTCACCGCCGAAATAATTTCCGATGCCGTTGTGAGGATAGGGGGTAACGAACAGTGTGATCTTTCCTGCTCTCATCTTCTTCACGCTCTCGCAGATAGATGCAACAGCTCCTGCAAAGTATTGCTCGCCCTCGCCCTCTATAGGCTTGTCGCTCCAGAAATAGTCGTTTGTTCCACCGAATATCACCGCAACGTCAGCGTTTTCTATAAGGTGAAACCTTGTGCAAAAGTCCTTGCCGTCCTCGTTGTTAAGTCCTGCCTTTGCCATGAGTGTACCGGCTATTCCGTAGTTTTCTTCCTCACAGCCAAGCTTCTCGCAAACGAGGGTCGAGTATTTTTTGCTTCGGTCCTCAAGCGCATAACCGTATGTTATGCTGTCACCTAAAAATGCAATTTTCATGTTTGTTATTCCCCGTTTTTATAATTATTTGTAAATAAATGTAGTCAAATATCGCTAAAATTCTATGGTTTGCTGACAACGGTTGGCGTTGCAACAGTACCGTTTATGATGTCATCCTCGGTAAACGAGGTAAAAAGTATCTCCTTTGCATCGGTGCGCTCTCTGTCGTACGTCAGATAGATTTTCTCGCCCCGAATATCGGCATCGGGATAGGATATGCCTTGCCGCGTATCAATACAGCATTGGTATTTCCACGTTGCTCCGTCATCCTCGGATAAGCACAGCGTCATATTTTTTCTTATCTTTCTGTCATCGTTTTTAATCAAAAGAACTCTGCCTGACGGTGTGCGTGATACAAAAAAGCGTGTATCCGCGCTGACTATTCCGCTAAGCTTGGCATCTGTCCAGCTTGCACCGTTGTCATACGAGCAGCTTTCCGCAAGCTCTCCGAGCGTGCTTCGGGCAAGCATGCGTATACTTCCGTCTTGCCTTTGGTAAGCCATAGTCTCGTCAAAATACGTGGAAAGCTTTTTTGCACCGTATCTGCGCTCGTACGTAGCTCCGCTGTCGGCAGTGATGCTATAGCCGTATCTGTCGGACGTTTGGCCGTAGCTGAAATTTATCCACTCTCCGTTAGCGAGAACAAGCGGCTTTGAGCGTAAAAATCCCTGCCCGATATACCTCGGAGCGGAAAAGCTCGGAGCATCGCTGTCGGGATCTTTGCAAACGCTTTCCCAGCAAGCGTGAACAAAATCATCAAACAAATATCCGTCTCTTATCACCATCGGCTGTCCGGGCTTTGATTGCGGCTTGACGTCGGGCGCAGGCTTCGTATTGTTTTGCACCCAATATACGTGTAAGCTTCCGTCGGGAGCCGTCCATATCTGTATATCCAAGGCGTGTATAAGCTTTTCTTTATTGCTTGGAATAACAAGCAGAGGCAAGGACCAGCTTTTTCCCTCGTCATCGCTGTATACAAGCAAATTATAGTTATCCATGTGCGGCTCGCACACGCCCCCCGAGTACCATCCGAGATATATCCTGCCCCCGGGCGTCACAGCCACAGTAGGGCAGCCCTGAAATTTTCTGATGCTCTCGGCATATCGTGTGTCCTCTGTGCGATACAGCATATCGCACGCAATACTTGCAGCGTTGTTCATGCTCTCTCATCCTTTCGTTATCGCTCTAAGGTAATATCAAAAAATCTTTCCTGAAAATCTACGGCAGCGAGAATTTCCTCATCGGTGAAATTCATTCCCTCGGGGGCGGCTACCCACTTATCTTCGTTATCGTTATTTCGATGTATCACGGCAATAACCGTTCCGTCAAACTCGGAGAGCGGTACGTCAATACCAAGCAGATATACGTCCTGCTCCTCACCGTCACCGCCGAGAACGTCGCGAACGTAGCCGTAGTTGACCGTATAAAGTATGTTTTTATGCTTCGGATGATAAGTACCGAGCGGACGGTCTATGATAATATGCACTTTTCTACCTATCATAACTCACCTATCCGAAAACCTCTGCCGCGGCTACTGTTTTCAAAATTTCTTCATCGACCCTGTCGCGCCCGTAAGCATCAAGAAAACGGTCGCGGTATTTGTCCGTTTTGAGGTTGAAACAAAGTGTCCATGCTCCCCAAAAAAGGTCTATATGCCTGTCACCGACACCACCGTTGCCAACGTCAATGAAGCCCGATAGCTGCCAATCGTCAAGCATAATGTTTGGCAGGCAGAAGTCTCCGTGTATAAGAGTGTCGCACCTGAGGGCAGCTTTGCCCTCGCAAAGCACGGCATAAGCCTCGCTTGCCGAGCGGTAGCCGAAGCTGTCGGGAAAATGAGAGCTGTCAAAGCTTTCCGTTCTGTAATTATGCTCTGCGGTGGCAAGATATTCCTGCGTTCTGTCTGCTACGGGGCAGCCCTCATAGGACAGCTCATGCAGGGCGCGAAGCTGTGTACCTATCGTATCGCAAAGCCGCTTCGGATCGGAAATATACGTCTTATGCGTGCAGTCCTCACCCCTCACCCGGGACGTTAAAAGCAAATCAAGCTCTGTCGATGAGTAGTGAAGCACTTCGGCACCAAGCCCCTTTGAGTGAAAATACGCGGTCATTGTCGCTTCCCTTTTGAGCACTCCTCGCGCAGCGGTTTTGAGATAGTAGCCGTAGCCCTTGTCTACGTAATATACTCTTGCCTCGGGAGAGGATGAGCTGTCGAACAATTTCGCTCCCTCCGTGAGCTTTTCAAGCTCCGGCGGCAAGACTATAGGTATTCTTTCAATCGGTGTCTTTTTCATAATGTGACCTCCGCTAATCGTTGCTGTCAGTCTAAAGGATTGTATTTATCACAAACAAGCAACAAAAAGTCAATATAATCGTAAACGTCGGAAATACCGCTGAATTTTCGTTCGATATTCCAACGGTTGAATTCAAATCCGTGTGCTTCACAGAGCTCGCGCCACTCGTCCTCGTTCTCTATCTCAAAGAATATGTCTTTTGTTATTCCACCGTCTGTGAGGATCGCTTCTCCGTGATTGTCGCAAAGCTCAACGTAAAGCCCGTTGAATCCGTCATATGTAAGGTGCGTTCGTATCGCTCTGCCGTGCGGTGCTGTATAGCGTGTCTCAAACTCACCTTCAACTATACTTAAAGCTTCTTCGAATGTCACAAATATTCCTCCTTGCCGTTTGTCAAACCGATAAGAAGAAGGTTCCCCACAAGGTGTACACACCGTATGAGAGCGTATCGGGATCCTCCTCAGAGGTAGGCACCTCATAGCCCATCTCGTTTCTGTCCCACGAACGTATGCGCTCATCCGTAAGCCCGTAAATCGATTTCAGTGCGGCACTGTTCGTCTTTTTTATCTCAAAAGCAACTATGTGCCCAAGCTCATGGAAGATCAGCTCTATTATTCGCTCAATATCGGGTAGCAGTTCTTCTCTTATGTCTATCCTGTTTTCCCAGTGTGCCAGGGCATCAACAATGCCGCCGTTAAAGGTCAGGTGCGGTACCGTGCTGATTTCAACGGTCGGTATGCGCAGTATTTTACACGCATCGGCGGCAAGTGCCCTGATCAGTGACATACGCGTGCTGTAATCAAACTTATCCCAACTGTAAAGTCCGAATTTCTCAAGATGCCATTCGGTGAGCATAGCGCAGCGCATTTCCATTGTCTTGTATTCGTCACCGTCAGAAGAACGGTAGGAAATTATTCTGTCATAAATCGGCAGATTTTGAACATCCCACTTAGCACCCTCGTCATTTTGCAATACAGCCCTTTTCCAAAGCCTGAGAGCTTCGGGTAAAAACATATCACCGCAGTGATTGAAATATGTACGTGCAAGCTCGCATACAGACCACATATCTCCCTTTTGCGCACCGCGCTGAAGCAGCGAGATCTCTGCGGGAACCTGGTGGCTAAGTCCGTCGGTGTCCTGCATAATTCTCGTAAGTGTCCATGAATCTCTGCCCGTGCCTGCACCGTGCAGGGTGTTTTTTATAAAAGGAATATGCGATTTTTTAAAAATAATTTTCATTGTTTACTCCTTACTTTTAATTACCAGATAAAAGGTATCAGCCTGTATTTTACCTTCGTTTTGTATTCCGCATATCCAATCAAGCCCTCTGTAAGCACCTTTTCCTCATTCAGAATACGAACAACGGTAACAAAAGGATATATGGCAAAGGGAATTAAGCCCCAAAACGAACCAAGTATCAGCGGCAAAGGTAAAAGCATAAATAACGTTGCCAGATACATAGGGTGGCGAACGATGCCGTAAAGCCCCGTGCTTATCACTTCTTGACCCTATTGCACCTCTACCGTGCGTGAAAGATATGCGTTCTCTCGCATTACCTCGGCGTACATGGCATACCCTATCAAAAACAACACGGATGCAACGAATACCAGCCGAAGCGAAAACTACAAATTCAGCATTTCGCTCAAATTTCTGATATAACAATCGGATACCGCTCTCATTTCGTCCTCATACTCAGCCGATGACGCATCATATATGCCGTAAGCTTTCATTCCTGCCGCCTTTGCTGTTTTGACTGCATTGACGTTGTCATCAACAAAAACGATTTCCTCAATACACCGTCCTAGTTTCTCTGATGCCGCTCTGTATATTTCAGGGTTTGATTTTGTTGTATTGAAGTCATCGCACGACCATACGTTATCAAACAGCTCCCAAATACCAAGCCTCTTCAAGCAAGGGTCAAGCATAACGTGAGGACTCGCGGTCAGAATATTGAGACTGCCTCCGCGTTTTTTTAGCTCGGTAAGCGTTTGAACGACCGTGTTTTTTGCGGGAATTCTGTAAGCGTACTCGTCCTCAGCGTAATTTTCCATTAGTGTCACAAGCTCTGACGTTGGCAAAGATATTCCAAGCTTGCGATAATATTCAGCCGTACCGAGATAGCCGAGCGGTGTAATGATTTTAACTATATCGTCACCGTATTTTATCCCATGCTCGTCGAGAATTCGAAGCATAACGGATACGAAGGTTGGCATAGAATCGACAAGCGTTCCGTCAAAATCAAATAAATATGCCCTCGTCTCTGCTTTTTTCATAATGCGCTCCTTTTATATTTTTCTGTTTTCGTGAAGTTTTATCGTTTCACTTCAAAAAGTGGGTTATAACGATAAAAGGGATGCACTAAAGTTCAATGATATTTGTTCCGTCCTTGGTTACGTAATGCGTTTTCACTCCTAAAATGTCCATCCACTTTCGCGTTACGGTTGTGCCGTACATGCGCTCACGCTGCATACCGCGCAATTTTTTGCGGTTTTCAAGATAATGCGGTATCTCGGACTCGTTATAAAGCCAATCTGCACAGCACCACATGCAGGCATCCGGCATAATGGCGGCGTAAACCTCCATTCCAACATTCATATGGCCATGGTGTGCCATTTGTACAATATCGGCTTTGAGCAGATGCCGCGATTCCTCATATAGCACGTCCCCGCCCTCCGGACCGAGGTCTCCAAGGAATAGCACCTTTTTATTCGGTGTGGTGATGTGAAAAACCAACGATGAATCATTCATCAAATTCGAAAACAAGCCGTCATGATATGTATAAATGAAATCGATGCGGCACTCGTCAACGTCTAAGCTTTCCCCCTGTGTAACAATGTGCGTAACGTCGGAAAGCTCGGGCTCGATCTCAAGAAATTTGGGAAGTATTCCTTCAAGCTCAGCATGAAAATAGTCCATGTCGGGAACGTCCGTGCGTTCTTTCAATTCGTGGTAAGGCGGAAAGTGATAGTAAACTTTTTCGATATCAAAGTCCGCTAAATGATTACGCTTGAATTCTGAAATAAATCCACTGATATGATCACCGTGTGCGTGTGTCAAAATCCAAGCCGAGATATGTCGTCCTCCTACATACTGCTTTAAAAGCGGCATATCCTCGGCACGCCCACCGTCAATAACGATAACGTTGTTCGATTTCGTGACCAGAACAAAGCTCATCATGAACTTGCTGGTTTCGGTTATCTGATAAAGTAATGTTTTTTCGTTCATATTCTTCGGCCTTTCTTATCTTTTTTCAATTCGTTATCGAGTCCGTATATCTATCGCCCCAACAATTATCTGCACTGAAGGGAGAACCATGCATTTTCAAATCGCTTTTGTGCAAGATCTTGCTTTTTGATATAGAAGTAGAGCATACCGCAATCGCCCCACATCAATTCCCAATCATCCTTTGTGAGTGTACTGAGCTGAAGGAGCAAGGTCCAGTCCTTTGCACTGCGTTGAATACTTGCCTCCTCGTCTTCGGGGGTGTTCTGATAACTTTCCGGATCTCCGCAATAAAGCCCACGGCTCACTCGCTCGCAGTCGGAAAGCATCTCGCTCTGTATAATATCTGCATATCCCAGTAGTTTGTGATGCTCCGATTCGGTATCGGCACCTATTCTTTGCAGAAACTCATCATGGTCATCCCATTCGCAATCGATATCGGTATAAATTTCAAGTTCCTCGTACTCCGGATAGGATTTTCGCACCGTAAATTGCACTGCCATTTCCGGGACTGTGTACTCTTCTGCAATTCCATCGGGCAATTCCATCGGTGCGAAATGCTCTGTGTTCTCAAAATAGAAAACACGGGCACACCCCTTGTCTTTGGGATCAAATCCCCAACGGAACGATTCACATTCATAAAAGAAATACAGCATACCGAAATCGGGTAGCAGTCCATCAGTATCATGCTTCTTTACATCAGCAACATTGATCTGACAAAGGAAGGATAAAGGGCGCGTTTTGCCGTCGTTAGCATCTGTAAACAAAGGCCACTCAAATTCAGAAGGAAGCCACGGTTTGCCGCCGATCTTGCTTGCACCCGGAGAAACATTTTTCGTATTGTTATCAACTCCCATCACAATTTCTTGTTTTTCAAGGGATAATAAAACAGATTCTAATTCGCTGTTGTTCTTTTTTTCAACTTTTGCCTTTTTCTTGAAGATATCAAAGATCGACATAGCTTTCTCCTTAACGTTGTAATTCTTTATAATCCAATTCGACGTGTTGCCGTTGGAAACGAGAGATCGATTGCGCCTTTTCTTCTTACCAAGCATATCGACGTGTGTTAAGAGTACAAAAGGTATATTTTGCTCCCAAAATTGGGGCTGTAAAGCCAAAAGGTATATTAAATTACGCTTCCCAAGTTGGAATATCCTTTAGCTTGCTCCAAACGAACTTGCCCATGTTGAGTCCGCCAAGCTCGTTTAAATGAATGTTATCGAGTTGATAGTCGCGCGCTTTCACGCGCGCGTAGCCAAAGCCTGCCTCGGAGAAAACGTTGATAACGGGAACTCCGTTGAGCCTCGCCGCTCTCTCAATGGTTTCTGCAAACTCGAACTCGGAAACCGTTCTTCCGCACATAGGTGTTTCGGGCAAGAAGTTGTTACCGCCTATCATAATAATAACGACTATCTGCGCCTTTGTGTTCTCTTGTAAATATCGTATGCACTGGTTGAAACAACCGCAAAAGGATTCGTCATCCGTGTCGTATATATTGCCAACGTTAGCTCCCTCGTTAGGGAGCACCTCAAGAGTTATAAGGTCGGCGTCTTGCTTTCGGTCGTCAAGCGTCATAACCGCGCGTTTGACGTTACCCTTTCCGTATCCGTCAGGGGTAAGGCTTCCTCCGGGAATTCCGAGATTAACTACCCTCAGCCCTGATAATTTTTCAACTATGGGAACGTACTTTCCCATGCTGATGCTCGTCATCGATGTTCCATAGGCATACCACAACTTACCTTCCCAATGATTATTCATTTCGTTCTCCTTTTTTGATATGTTAACCATTACTGCTGTAAATGAGAGTTTCGAGTTTTGCAGGAAAGTCACTTTTGCCCGTGTCCGTTTTCCTTTGCGGTGGTGATAGAGGCAATTAGTTTTCTGCGAATAGCACCGCATTTGTTTGCGAGCGTTTTATATGTGTTTTCTTCCTTTGACAGTATCGCAAACGGCAGTGATTTCTATGGTAAGCTCAACTGCGAGTTCTTTTATAGTTTTGTTCATAGTTCTTTGTCTCCTTTTAGTTCGCTTCGCTCACGCGATATGCTCGGCAAAGCCGAGCGCGATATTAGCTCGCAATCGAGATAGCGATATTATTCTGCGATGCAGAATAGCGATATGTTCGCCTTTGGCGAACGTGGTTGAAGTACGCTCTATAAAATCCTCACGCCGTGCAGTTCGCGGCATATCGCTTGCCGCAAGGCAAATATCGCAAGCATAGCTTATATCGCAAAT
>CAZTWE010000029.1:0-12636 GCA_964617165.1 uncultured Ruminococcus sp. | reverse complement strand
AGGATTTATATCGCTTTAGTTTGTCTGCTTCGTCAGACAAACTAAACTTTCAACGTGGGTCATAAGACCAAAAGGTATATTTTTATGCCAAAAACGGGGGTTGTAAAGCCAAAAGGTATATTTTATTTTGTGGTATAAAAGTTTTGAATTTTTACCTTCGGGCACTTGGATAAGTTCGTAACGCTTTTCTCCACCCATTCCTCGTGAAGTTTAATTTTGTTTTCGGATGGCAGAATAACGTTTGTTCCCAAGAATACACTGTCCCAAACAAAAGTATATTCCTTCTGATTTTTCATTTTTATGTAAGCGACAACACTTTCGTCAGTAAATTTCACAACAATACTGCTTACATCGTCATATCGCAGTATTTTAATTCCTGCTTGCTCGATGGCTACTACACGTTTTTCGCTCATTGTTATTCCATAATTAAAACGGAAATACATAGCGATAAGAATTACAACACCAAGCAGTAAACATAAAATCGCCATAGCATAGTTATGATCTTCAGTAATAAAAGCTACTGCCATTATAATGAGTAATGTCAACAGAAATGCAACGCCGATCATAAACAGCCAAAGCTTTCGATATTTGATTTTCATTTTGGCTTTCATCAAAATTGCTCCTTTCGATATGTTATACTGTACTACTGTAAAACAAGCTTTCGAGCTTGGCTCAAAACTCACATTTGTCCGTTTGCGTTTTTCTTTGCGGTGGTGATGGACTTTACGAGCATACGGCGAATAACGCCACACTCTTGCAAAAGCTCCTTTGATGTTTGTTCATTTATCGCATTTGAGCCAACAAGCATTTCAATCCAATACTCCGTTTCGTCGCATTCTTTAAGGGCGATATGAAACTTGTTTATGAAGTCTGCTTTACTCGCGGCATAATTAGCTTCGTGGATATTAGCACCAATAGAGGTTGCACTTCTGACGATTTGATTTACAAGAACGCCTCTGCCTTTGCGAGTGTCAACCTCGTCGCAGACAGCGATTATATGTAAGGCAAGAGCCTTTGCTCTTGTGCGAAGTTCCGAATCTCTCATAAAATTATCTCCTTTGGGATAGTTGGTGAAGTTGTTCACTTCGTTCACAGTGAAGTTTTGCTCGCTTTGCTCGCAAAGTGAAGTTAAGTTCGCCCTATACTACTATTCACTTGCGCCGCAAAAAGTTGGCTGTGCCAACTTGGCGCAAACTTCACTGCCGATAGGCAACTTCACTTTCGCAAGAAAACTTCACTCGCCGAAGGCGAACTTAGTTGTCGAAAGTGCGTGTGAGACACACGACACTTTCGACGTGCCCTGTCATCGGAAACATATCCATCGGCAGCACCTTATCTGCCGCAAAACCGAGCCGCTTCATAATTTCGACGTCTCTTGCAAGAGTAGTTGGATTGCATGATATATACACCACGCGCCGAGGGGCGAGCGTGGCGATGAATTCAAGGAGCTTTTCTGCCGAGCCCGCACGCGGAGGATCGAGAATTACGACGTCAGGGCGTATTGCCTCACCGCGTTCCGCCTCGGCAATTTTGAGAAATTCTTCGGTGCTTGCCGCATCACCGATATAGAAGCTTGCATTTTCAATGCCGTTTTCTTTTGCATTAAGCCGCGCACATTCAACCGCACTCTCCACTATCTCAATGCCGATAAGCTCTCGGCAGTCGGCAGCCATGGAAAGCCCTATAGAGCCTGTACCGCAGAAAAGGTCAAGCAGCGTGTCGTTTTTGTTCAGTGCGGCAAGCTCGCGCGCACGCTCGTAAATCAAAGTCGCAGAGCCGTGATTTACCTGATAGAATGAAGATGCGCTTATTCGCAGCTTAACTCCTGCGAGTACGTCGTTGATGTAATCTCTGCCGAAGAGGGTGACGTATTCGTCACCGAGAATGATGTTGGTGTCAGCAGTGTTTATATTGAGAAGAATTCCGCATATCTCGGGAAATTTCTCTGTAACAAGTCTGCAAAGCTCATCCGAGTGTGGCAGCGCATTGCCGTTTACTACTACTGTCAGCAAAACCTCGGAGAACGTCTCCGAGCGGCGCAAATATATGTGTCTGAGCAGCCCCGTGCCGTTTGTCTCATCATAGGTGGAAATATTGTGCTTTTTAAAAAATCCACGCAAAATCTCAAGTATATCGGAGAAAATTTTCGGTGCCATAGCGCACTCCGCAGCCTCGCACACCGTATGCGACTTAGGAGCATAAAAGCCTATCCTGTATTCACCGTTTTTATCACGTGTTATGGGGTATTGAGCCTTGTTACGATAACCCACAAGGCGCGGAGAGGGGAGGGTAGGCAGTATCTCAATGTCCGAAAGCCCCGCCTTTGCAAAGGCAGAGATAACAGTGCCGCGCTTTATTTTAAGCTCCTCTTCATAGCTTACGTCTCGGTATGCGCATGATCTGCACCGCGTGTTATCGCACCTGTCGCTAACTCTCAGAGGGGAGCTTTTTATTATTCTCAAAAGCTTACCGATATAGTATGACGATGCCGTCTTGATTATCTTAGCTTCAATAACGTCTCCCGTTACCGCACCGCTGACGAAAACAACGGCTCCCTCACACCTTCCGACTCCAAATCCGAGGTTAGTAATATCCTCTATTGTGAGTACGACGGTATCGTTCTTTTTTAAAAGAGTCTTTTTAGCCATATCCGATCAAATAAAATCTCCCGAAAATTTGTTTCTGTATTCCTTTGGTGTCATTCCGAAACGGCTCTTGAAGGTCTTGGTAAAGTAAGGCGCATCCGTGAAGCCCGCCTCATCGGCAATATTTGCAATCGGCTTGTCCGTAAGCCGCAGCAATGCCGCCGCATACTTGAAGCGATAAGCTATAACGTATTGATGCAAGGTAACACCGCGCCTGTCCTTCAGCAGCTTGCTTATATAAAACGGGTGGTATCCGAATATAGCACCAAGCTCGGTGTTCGATATCTCGTCATGTATGTTTTCTCTTATATATCCGTCAAGGTTTTCAACCATCGCAGAGGGCAAAGCACTACTGTCGGTATGCTCCGCGAGCTTGAGCAAAATAAGCTTTAACATTGCGGATAGCTCGGCAAGATATGTTCCGCTTTCGGATATAAATATATTGTGCATGCGTATGAATGTGTCGCGCTCGCTCTCAAGATCGCTCAGCAGAAGCACCGATGAAAAAGCAGGGAAGCCGTTTGCCGAATGGCAAAGCTCAGGCGAATATTTCTCTTTTTCAACAGGGGGAACAGATACTCCGCAGCCACCGAATTCATCCGTAAGATCAAACGATATAACAGCCGCGCGCAAATACTTACTCTTTAGCGAATAAGGGGTACCTGCCGGAATGTATAAAAGGTTTCCGGGTGCCATGCGTTCCGACTTTCCGCTGTTGGTAATAAAGGTCAGCTCTCCCGAAATGAGGTATATGATTTTAGAATCGTAAGCAACACATTCTCCTCCGCGTCCGACTCTTTCATATAACGCAACCGAATGTATGGCAGGGTTAAGCTTAGAGTAATCCATGTTTACAGCAGTTCCTTTCATTGCTTGATTTTGCAGCCTCATGAAGCATCAATAATATATGATTTATTGTAACACTTAAATATATAAAAATCAACAAATATTTATAAAAAACCGCGAAAAAACCGTATAAACCATAAAAGAATAGCATATCTTGGGTTCGTTTTAACCTCAAATCCGCCATGAATTTAGCTGAAATAGAAAAAGTCGAAATTTTGCGTAAATTTTGTCGAAGTTTTTTTTTGAAGTTTTTTTGAAGTTTTTTTGTCGAAGTTTTTTTGAAAAACCTATTGACAAAACAAAAAAACTGTGCTATAATATCCAAGCATTGCGAAAACGGCTCGTTGGTCAAGCGGCTAAGACATCAGCCTCTCACGCTGAAAACATGGGTTCGATTCCCGTACGAGTCACCAATAAAAGGCTAAATCGATTTATTCGGTTTAGCCTTTTATTTTTGTCCTTGTGCGTTATCGGGCGCACTCCAAGCGTCTACGCTTGGAATTGGGTTCGCATCCGTGCCGAAGCCGTCTGGGAGCTCGCTCACAAGCGGCAAGGCACAAGGATATTCGCCAAAGGCGAAATTCCCGTACAACATGGCTCATGGAGCCTTTTTTCTTATCTTCTAACGGCGTTTTATGCCGCGAAAGACTCTTGACACGAGTAGGAGCGTGGTAGGCTGTTTGCCAAGGCAAACGACAAGCCCCCTCGGGCTTGGGCGGTTGGCTTCTTTGCCTTACACCCACGCTCCGAGGAGGCTCGTGTCAAGAGTACCGTGGAATAAATCGCCGTTGTTGTTTTTAGATACTGATTGTCAATCTTATTGTTTTACTTCTCATTTCAAGTGAATTTTGAACGTGTACGGGTATTGTGATTTCCTTGTCGCAAAAAGAAAAGCCCTGACTGTCGTCAGGACTAATCTGTAAGGGGCTATTGAAGTAGATGTGAATTGCATCGTCAAATACAGTTATCTCTTTTACAAGGTAATTTATGAGCATTAACGGCTCTTGTAATAATGCCGCTTCGTAAAAGGCGCGTATTTCTTCGGCACTTACTTTCACTTGCATTTTGCTACGCTCGATAATAATAAGGCGTTCAAGCGTTTCCTTGCGGTATGCTTTTTGCTTACAGCCGTTACGCAAATTCTTTCTTCCGTGACATTTGTAGTAATAACGGCGATCGCCTCTTTCGGATGTGCCACATTCGGCAATGATACTCTCGCCACAGTATCCGCATTTCATTTTATGACGGAGTAGATATACAACCGCAACGCTTCGTTTTCCGTATTTGTTGGCGTTTACCTTTGCTCTGACTTTGGTAAATACCTCTTGTGATATGATAGGCGGATAAATCTTGTCAACAAGCTCGTCACCAAGCATATAACTACCCGAATATTTTTCATTTTTGAGTATGCCGTAAATGGTATTCATCGGGAACGGCTTGCCCTTATGTAAAATCCCATTTGCCGTAAGTGTAGAGATAATATCCTTAACGATTACGCCGTTTGCGAATTGTTCAAAGATAAATCTAACGACTTCGGCTTTTTCTTCGTCTATGATAACTTTCTTATCACAAGCAACGTAGCCATAAGGCAAATGACCGCCTTGATAGTTACCCTTTAAGCGTGTTTCTCTCATACCACGGCGCACCTTTTGAGCAAGCTCTGCGGAGTAGTATTGATTCATACCTTCAAGTAAGCCAAAAATCCTCAATTTACATCCCAACGAAGATAGTTGAATACTTTGACGAAAACAAAAAATCCTAATATCATAAATGCCGCTTTCAACTTGAAGGCGGTATTTTGTAGTCATTCTAATTTACTTTTAATAAAATCCTTAAAATCTATTGACAGAAGGAGAAAATCACGGTATAATTATATTACGAAAAAAAGTAGAAATATTCTTTTTTTAGAACGAGGTTTTTATGCAAATCAAACGACAGAGTTATTTGAACAGACTCATAAACAAAAAAGGCAACGGACTTATTAAGGTCGTAACGGGTGTCAGACGTTGCGGAAAGTCTTATTTGCTTTTCAATCTTTTCCACGAGCATCTGCTTGATGAGGGGGTAGATGAATCTCACATTATAGAAATTGCTCTTGATGACAGAACTAATATCAAACTTCGCAATCCCGACAATATGCTTGAATATGTAAAAAGCAGAATCACTGATAAGGATATGTATTACATCATTCTTGACGAGGTGCAGTTGCTTGATGAGTTTGAGGATGTACTCAACAGCTTTTTGCATATCCGAAATGCTGACGTTTACGTAACAGGCAGTAATTCAAAATTCTTGTCAAGTGACGTTATAACCGAGTTTCGTGGCAGAGGCGATGAAATTCGTGTCTATCCCTTGTCCTTCCGTGAATTTATGTCAGTATATGAGGGAACGGTTGATGAAGGCTGGGATGATTATTTCAACTACGGCGGTTTACCTCTCGTGCTATATTGTCCTACTCCCGAAGAAAAATCGGAGTATTTGATATCACAGTTTAAGAAAGTATATTTATCTGATTTAATTGACCGTCACAAAATCCGCAACGCCGATGAGTTCGATGAACTTCTTGATATTTTGGCATCCGCTATCGGCTCTTTGACCAATCCTCTAAAACTTGCAAACACCTTTAAGAGTGTAAAAGGAAAGACAATCAGCGATAAAACACTGAAAAAATATCTTGATTATCTCATTGACGCTTTCCTCGTAAGTAAGGCGAAAAGATATGATGTAAAGGGTAGAAAATATATCAATTCCCCTGCAAAGTATTATTTTGAGGATGTCGGGCTTCGTAATGCTCGTCTTGAATTTAGACAAACCGAAGAAAATCATATTATGGAGAACATTATCTACAATGAGCTTCGTATTCGTGGATTCCGTGTAGATGTCGGACTCGTTGAGCATTATGGGAAAGACGAAGAAGGCAAATCTACAAAGAAACAGCTTGAAGTTGATTTTGTCGCAACAAAAGGCAGTAAAAAATACTATATCCAATCGGCGTTTTCAATGTCTAATCCTGAAAAAATTGAGCAAGAGCAGCGCTCTCTTAAAAGCATAAACGATTCTTTTAAGAAGATTATCGTTGTGCGTGATAATATTAAGGTTAGACGAAACGATTACGGCATCGTTACGATGGGAATATGCAATTTCCTTCTTGACGAGAATAGCTTGGAGTTGTAATAAAGGAGAACGAAAGATGGCAGATATTAAATTATTTGATATAAAAGGTGAAGTTAAAAAACTTTCTTCAAAGCAATTAGCGGTCAAGAAAGATTTATAAAAGCTACTGGCGGAAATAGTTTGAATTTTGTAATTTATAATATATAATCACTCATAGAAAGCAAGGAGATAACTATGTCATACGAATCTTTTTATTCCTCTGTTTTACCGGGGAACTATGCTTTGACAAAGTCAATGGAATTAACCAGAGAAACAACAAGTGGAACACTTTGGCACACTAAAAAATTCTTGGTTTTGTATTATTACGTATTTTTGAGTAATGACCTAACTACACGAGAATATATTCGCAAAGTGACAGAGTCGTACGATTCGTTTATTCTGTCTTTGAATCCAGAAATTCAGGAAGAAGCAACGAGATTTTTCTATCCGGAAAATGATGTTATCAATTTTAGGTCTGAAGGATTTAAGTCTTTTAGTAATTTTGCCCCGGTTGTAGATTTTGAAAATCAGGTGGAGCGCGAAAAATATTTTCAAGGTGCTAAAAAGATGTATTTTGCTTTATTGATGGGCTCAGGTGGACAAGCGGGAGTAAAGAAAGCATTAAAAGAAGCAATAGAGCAAGATGAGTTTATTTATTCAAAAGATGCGGTTAATAATGCTATCATGAACGCTGTAGAGAATGTTTGCGTTGAACAGATAGGTGGAGACGGAAATTTGACAGACCGTTCTGTTCCTCGAATTATTTCTTCTGGTGCTATCAATGAAATGAAAGCAACCGCACAAGCGGGAACACCATTAACAAAAGAATGCGTAAATCAAATCATTTCTCAGTATGATAATCATCCACTTGATTTTCGAGGAATAGAGAATGACATGGTCGGTTTTATCAGAAACGAACGTCAGATACTATACTACTATGGCTATTTCCATTCAAAATCTTTGGGTTCAACAGATGAATTTAGCAGCTTAACACCGGTCGGTGAGATAGCTCTAAATTCTAATAGTCAAGAGTTTCTTGCTGTGTGGGAACATCAAAAAATAAAGATGATATCACAGCCTGCCACGGCAGACATTAATAATGTTGTTGAATGTTGCAATAATCCTGACTGTTTTGCCATAAGCTATACGCCATATACAGATATATTAGGACATCTCGTTAGAAATAGTACGCTGAGTGTTGAGCAGTATAAATACATTGTTTCCCGTAGAAAGCATCAAGTTTCGGAAAATGATTGGATTTCAAACGAAGCGGAAATTTTGTCACATCTCGCTGAATTGAAGGCATTAATCGAAGGCTTCGGTAGAGAAAGAGACAAAAAGAATGAAGATGGACGAAAAGAGTTGTTGAAGTATAGTCTTGGTATACGTTCCGATTTGCAACTTGATTCGAACACTCATAGTTTTGGTATAATTAAAGAACAACGAGGGTTTTCCGTAACGAATATTCAGCAATTAGAAAAACTTTATAGAATTTACTTCGGCTTGGAAACTTATAAGGTGGCTAGGTATGAAAATCTTTTCGAAGAGTGCGAAAATGATTTGAAAAGAAGGTATAACAATGCTCTCGTTAATGAAAATACAAGTATAAATCCGAGAGTAAAAATAAATTGGGACCTCTATAACATAAGAGTAGATAAATTTATTTTACTTGGAGTTGCAATTGCAGAAACCGCATTTCATCTTGGTTTAGACTTGTTTTCAGGAAGCACAAGAGAAATAGTTGACCAACTACTTACATCCTTAAACGAAAGATATAATAATTTGCTCTGTACAATTGGATATAGAGGTGATGGAGCAAAGCGTACTCAAATCAGAAAAACGATTGTAGCAATGCGAAGTAATGATTACTCTGAGTTCGTTTGCGAAAATGCAGAAAACCGTGCCCAAATTATTGCTGAGTATCGAGAAGTTGGAGCAAATGATTTACTTGCAAGAATAGAAGAAATCTCTTGCAGATCCTCAAGCTTGGAAGATGGAGAACGCATTAGAAATACAAACTTGGTAAGCTTGTTGAAATCTTATTATATGGCAAGGTTTATGGAGAACGACTTGTTAAAATGTGAGTGTTGCGGTCAAGAAACTTTTATCACAAACGCAGGCGAGCCGTATGTAGAATTTCACCATTTAATCCCATTTAATATAGCAAATGGTCCAGACCACTATTTGAACTTGTTCGCGTTGTGTCCGAATTGTCATAGAAAAATTCATTTCCTTAGAATTGAGGAAAAACAACAGACATACTTAAGTTTGAACGACAACAATTACTTGCAAATAAGTTTTGTACAGCGTTTACGAGAACTTAGAGAACAAATGATATTGAGGTCATATCATTTGGAGTATTTGCTTGCTGAAAATGCGATTACCAATGAAGAATATGAAATTGTTGCAGCATAAGGAGAGATTCATGGAAATCGAAGAATGTATAAATCAAATAATAAATGCCTATTCCAATGATTTTTTGAAGCAACTGCCTGAAAAGTCAGTGGATTTGGTAGTGACAAGCCCCCCTTATGATGACCTGCGCGATTATGAAAATCGTGCTACTTGGAATTTTGACGTATTTAAAGTAATTGCAGAGCAATTATATCGCATTGTAAAAGACGGTGGTGTTGTTGTTTGGGTTGTGGGAGACAAAACAGAAAAAGGAAATAAAAGTTTAACGAGCTATAAGCAAGCCTTGTATTTTCAAGAAGTTGGTTTTAATATGTATGATGTTATCATATACGAAAAAGCAGGCACGGCTCCCCCACATCCTAACAGATATTTTAACGCTTTTGAATATATGTTTGTTTTAAGCAAGGGTAAACCGAAAACAATTAATTTGTTACGAGACCGTCCGAATAAGTGGGCGGGATGTTCAACTTATGGTGACGTTACTCGCCGCGAACAAGACGGAAGTTTAACCAATAAGGGCAAAAAGATAGTAAAGGATTATTCGGTTAGAACTAATGTTTGGCGATATATCAATGGCAAGGGTTACTCGACAAAGGACGAAATCGCTTATCAGCATCCGGCTATTTTCCCTGAAAAATTGGTAGAGGATCATATTTTGTCTTGGTCTAAGGCGGGAGATATAGTTCTTGACCCTTTTGGCGGAAGTGGAACAACGGCTAAAATTGCTCGCAAGCTTAATCGCAGATGGATATTGATAGAAGCAGTTAAAGAATATTGTGATATTGCATCTATGCGTTTGAGGGAAGGCGATTAATTATGGTTAAGACAATTATTACACTTTTATCACATAAAAAAACGGTAGAGAAGCTAAAAGAAAAAAGAGAAGAACTGCAAGATGATGGTTCCTTTTTCGCTATTTGCTCAACTGAATATGATAAGTTTGGCAATGTAGTTTATGATTTCTTAGACATAATTGAAGAAGCAACTTCAGTAGGTTATGTTTATGTAAATACTATTGTATGTCCAACCAAAAATGTTCAGGAAGTGTCTTTTAGAGATAATGTTAGATATATCGTTTGGTTTTGCAAGAATCATTCTTTAATGACAATTAATAAGGATGCTATTCGAGAAAAACATATTTGGAAAGATGTTGAATGGGGTAAAAGAGCCAAGAATTATAATCCCAAAGGTAAAGACCCCGGAAATGTTTGGATTCCGACAAATGACGATGGTAATGCAAATATAACAGAGCATATCTTGTTGGAAGAACAGGAAGTAATTAATCGCTTGCTTGCTTTAGCAGATTGCGGAAGCAGTTATGAGATTTGCAAAGAAGAATTGAAATTTACTCAACTTACAATAATGTCTAAAGCGAATACAACATCCACAATAAACTTTTGTAAGGGAAAGGTTTTGTTTAAGTCATCCGAAAATATGTGTGATATTGAAGATGCAACCGCAAACGTGGTGGTGACTTCTCCACCATATTGGAATTTAAAGGATTATTTCAAAGAAGGACAAATCGGACAGGAAAGTTATGATGTTTATTTAAAGCGTATGAAAAAGGTCTGGCAAGAGTGTTACAAAAAACTGTCATCCAATGGATGCTTGTGGATAAATATAAACATTCGTGTTCAAGCAGGAAAAGTAATTTCTATACCTTATGATTTTGTTAAAATATGCCGAGAACTTGGATTTTACTATAAAGGTATCTATATTTGGCACAAATCGTCCGGTATTCCAACATCAGAAAAAAACATTGTTGACCGTCACGAATATGTTTTATTATTCTCTAAATGTCAAGAATTTCGTGTTAATCCTTCAATGGAAGTTTCTTTCTCTGACTATAAAAACGACAGTATTAATGGTGGAGCTTTTTGGAACATAAATCGCAAAGCTGGAAGTGTTGGCAAGAAATATATTCACCCTGCGATTTATCCCAATGAACTTGTCGCTCGAATAATCAAGCTATCTACAAAAGAAGGAGAACTCGTTGTTGACCCCTTTTTAGGTAGCGGAACCTCTTTAATTTCTGCACTCCAATGTAATCGCAATTTTGTAGGTTACGAATACAATGAAGGCTTCAAGGAATTGATGCAATCTCGTTTTGAAAAAGAGCTAACAAAAAGTTCGGTTGTAGTGTTCGTTTAGGGAACAAAAACCACTAAAAAGCAAGCAGGTTAAGGAAGTGGCTCAAAGTGCCGCCAAACGCACTTTTTATCCCTTCCAAAAACGACAGAAACGGGATGCCCGTCTTTGTTTTGAAGAACTTAAAAACTGAATAAAACAATCATAATCCGTTGGATAACTTGGAGGGTTTGATTCGTTTCAATGAGACGAACAAACTCTCCATTTTTTGTTTTTCAGACGAAGGTGGGTATCCCACTTCCGTAGCATTTTGTTTAGCCGAAAATCGAAAGTGATGCACTTTTGAACCATTTTGAGGCTAAACCTTAAAGCAGTTCCGCAAGCTATTTTTGAAGCTGTCCTCGGTATGCTTTTTATCGTCGTAAGTAAACGTGCAAAAATAGTTCCAATTTCCAAGATTTATCTTTCTCGCAAGCCGTGTCAGTCTTACTATCAAATTCCGTTTTATCCGTTCCAATTCTGCCGTTACAAATTCGGCTGTCTTTTCTTCACTTTCAAAATGCGGTCTTAACTCCGCTACGATTTCCGTAAACTTTTCTTTCCGTTTTTTAGCCTTTGCGCCCTTGTAGGCATTTTCAAAGGCTTTTTTCTTTTCGTCATTTTCGATACTGTACGATGTGCCGCCGCTTTTCTTCGCGGTCGGACTTTCGCTGTGAGGGATAGCAATATAGTGGCTGCCGTCAAAATAGACCTTTGCTTTCTCGTGCGCCATTATTCCGCCCCCTCACTCTTTTCGCGGTAAAGCTCAAGCACACGAGCAAGCAAGGTCGCATAAAATGTATGCTGTTCCGCTTCGCTCATCTGCTCGATGTCAATACTGTCGTGGGTGACGATGGCTACTTTTTTGTTCTCCAAGTGATTTCCTCCTTTTTTGAATTTCGGTTGAAAATAGAAAAAAGGCGCAACACAAAAAAACAAAATCTGTTTTTCGTATTACGCCTTAAAATGCAACCTCTGTTCCTATGCGGAAATCACGGCTTGTCATCTTTGCGAAATGTACGCATTTATTCTATTGTCGATAGGATAGCACATTTTGCTCCGAAAGTCAAGAAATTTAACCTAACATCTTTCTGTCTTTAACTAAACACTTTTATAACATACTCTGACATTAACCCAACCTATACCAAACATAAACTGACGCGCTCTGACGGAGCTTGTGCGACCTATTATGAGGATAACAGAAAAGAGAAAGTTTGTCAATCCAACGAAGCGGGGGAAAATCACTACTCGCTACGATTTTTCACAGCATAGCCCAACGTGCTACACATCAGCCCAACACCCACGGAATAAAAACGAAAGCTCTCAAAAAGCACGCCGAGCGGATAATAGCGGAAGATCGCCCAAGCGGATCAGCGGGCGACTCCGCTGCCGCTCGTATCAAGACAAGCACACGCCACGGTGCCAAAGGTATAAATTTTTCTTTGGAAAC
>CAZTWE010000028.1:0-27086 GCA_964617165.1 uncultured Ruminococcus sp. | reverse complement strand
CGTTACCTAATCTCTGAACATCAAGATAATCGACACAGCGAACAGTATCCTCTGTATCCGAGCCGGCAGCCATAAACGCTGAAAAATCATGCTCACCGATAAAATATTTTGCCGCCTCCCTCATACGTTCAATACCGCGCTCGTCTATAAGCCGTGAGAGAAACCACGATCTTCCGTACTCAAACGGATCACGCACCTTGGAATTATATATTCTGTAAAGATATTCCTTTCCTTTGGCATCATATCTCGGATGAAAGCTATCATCGCACTCTTTTGCAAAAATCAGGGATATATCACCGGGCAGAAACCGCGCTATAGCTACAGAAAGCTTTTTAGCAGGTACTGTTCCGCCTTCGTTTTCAACCGTTATGCAAAACTCATTTGCATGAACTCCGCTATCAGTTCTGCTACATCCCGTAACCTTGCAAGGTACTCCGAATACTTCATCCATAGCGCGGCATAGCTCGCCCTGTACAGTTCTTTTATTCGGTTGCACCTGGAAGCCCGAAAAGGCTGTGCCGAGATATTTTATTTTGCAAAAATACTTCATAGTGTCCTCTTACATTATCACTTTGAAAAATCTCAGAGCGAATAGAAAATTATATCGAATACAGCCTTTGGGATAAGGGTCGATATTTGCTGATGCAATATCATAAGAGCTATTATTGCCCCCATGAAAGCGATGCTTCCGATAAGCCAAAGGTAATCTCTCGGAAGAAACGTGAGCTTTACAAGCTTCGTTCTGTTTTTATCGCCTCTGTAGCATCGACATTCCATTGCGGTTGCCAGCTCGTCAGCCCTCTTGAATGAGGATACGAACAGCGGCACAAGTAAGGGTATCAACGCGCGAGCTCTTTTCAAGAGCGAGCCTGATGTAAAATCGGCACCTCTTGATTTCTGCGCATTCATTATCTTCTCTGTTTCCTCTATGAGGGTCGGGATAAAGCGCAATGCAATAGTCATCATCATTGCAAATGCGTGAACAGGAAGCCCTATTTTCTTTAGGGGCGAGAGCAGATTTTCGATACCGTCCGTCAAAGATATCGGGGATGTGGTATACGTCAGCAGCACACTTGTACCTATTATAAGCAAGATAACACGCACTGCCATGAATATTGCTCTTATTATACCCTCTTTATATATTTCGATCACCCAGAATGAAAGCAACGGCTCTCCGTTACCGCCCGTCATAAAAATATTTATCAGAGCAGTAAAGATCAGAACGTACACTATAGGCTTTATACCCTTGAATATAAGCCCGAATGATATTCCGCTACAGGCGACAAGTACCGCGACGGCAATCAGAATAAGAGCGAACGCCACAGGCGTTTTTGCCATAAATACAGCCACAATGAAGATTATGGCAATCAGTATCTTTGTTCTCGGATCAAGTCGGTGCATCACCGAGCTACCCGGGAAAAACTGACCTAAGGTAATATCAGAAATCATCTTTTATTACCTCCGAGATACTTTATTATCGAATCCTTAACACCGTTTACCGTATAAAGCTCTCCTTCAAGCGGAATTCCCGCAGCTCTCAGCCTTGATGAAATTTTAGAGATCACGGGAACGTCAAGTCCTATTTTTTCAAGCTCTTCGGCAGATGAAAATACCTCGCCAACCGTTCCTGAGCTAAAGATCTCCGAACCGCTCATGACAACTACGTTATCACAGTAATACGCCATATCTTCCATTGAATGGCTGACAAGTATAAGTGTCAGCCCGTTTTCCCTGACGTAGTCGCAAAGTCCGCCGAGTATCTCTCGCCTGCCTCTGGGGTCAAGACCCGCCGCAGGCTCATCAAGCACAAGAACGTCGGGCTTCATTGCAAGTATTCCTGCTATAGCTACGCGGCGCTTCTGACCTCCCGAAAGATCGAAAGGTGATTTGTCGAGCATATCTGCCGATATTCCCGTAAATTTTATCGCATCAAGCACTCTTATACGTACTTCTTCCTCGGAAAGGCCTTGGTTTTTCGGAGCAAAGCCGATATCTTTTTCAACGGTCTCATCAAAGAGCTGATATTCGGGATATTGCATAACAAGACCGACCTTAAATCTTATCTTATTGATTTCCGAGGGCTTACTCCAGATATCTGTGCCATCAAGTAACACACGCCCCGAATACGGCTTATAAAGACCGTTCAGAAGATTTACGAGTGTTGATTTACCGGAACCCGTGTGGCCGATAAGTCCTGTTATTTTGCCTTTCTCAAAGCCTACGTTTATATCCCGTAACGCCCATTTTTCAAATGGAGTTCCTTTGCTGTAGAGAAATGATACGCCTTGAAGCTCAATCTTGTTCATCGCACGCACCCCCTTTATCCGAAAGTAATGCGCGTAACGCCTCGAAACACTCATCCTCTGTTATTGCATCCATTGGCAACTTAAAGCCACATTCGGCAAGCTCGGCTATAAGCTCGGTGCCCTGCGGTGCTTCAAGACCTATGCTATGCAAAAAGTTTACCCTGCTGAATATCTGCTTTGCAGTACCGTCAGCAACCAGGCGACCGTCATTTATAACAATAACCCGGTCGGCACGTGCCGCTTCTTCCATGTAATGCGTGATGTTTATTATCGTTATACCGTCCTCGCGGTTAAGCTTTTCCATGATCGCAAGTACGTCTCGTCTGCCTATGGGATCAAGCATAGCCGTTGACTCATCAAAAATTATTACCTCAGGCTTCATTGCTATAATTCCTGCAATGGCAACTCTTTGCTTTTGCCCACCCGAGAGCTTATGCGGTGCGTGACTCGCATATTCGGTCATTCCAACGACCGAAAGCGCTTCATCTACCCTCTTTCGTATTTCTTCACGCGGCAAACCAAGATTTTCGGGGCCAAACGCAACGTCCTCCTCCACAACTGTAGCTACAAGCTGATTGTCGGGATTTTGAAATACCATGCCTATTTTACTTTTGACATCAAAAAGATCGTCCTCGGTAAAATCATCGGCAGTAACGTCCTTTCCGTCAATATATATCTTTCCGACGGTAGGCTCAAGTATCATATTCAAAAGTTTGGCAAAGGTCGACTTTCCCGAGCCGTTGTGCCCGAGAACAGCTATATATTCACCGCGCTTTACAGATACTGAAACGTCAAGAAGAGCCGGTGGAATATTGGCTCTCGCTCCCTCTTCACCATCGTCATAAACAAAGCCGAGCGATTCTGTTTTTATAATGTAATTATCCATTTAACCAACCCAATAAATTTTTATGAAAATACGACCCTAACGCTTGAGCCGCAGGGCAAATTCATGCCGCTTTCGGCAACCGGTATTCCCAGCTCATCCGCCTCGCCGAAGCCGGAATAACGCTTTAGCAGGCGAAGCCCTGTTATATATTTCATCGTGGATGCCGAAAGTCCCGTTGTGTACGAATTCAAAAGGAAGAATAACGGATCATCCGAAAGAACACCGCAACAAAGCTCAACGAAAGCATCTATGCTTTCTTCTATTTTCCATACCTCGCCTGTCGGACCTCTGCCGTACGATGGGGGATCCATGATAATTGCATCGTATTTGCGCCCACGGCGTATCTCTCTTTCGATAAACTTTTTACAGTCATCCACGATATACCTAACGGGGGCATCCGAAAGCCCCGAAAGCCTGATATTCTCCTTTGCCTGCGCGACCATTCCCTTTGAGGCATCGACGTGGCATACCGAAGCTCCTGCTTTTGCGCAAGCAACTGTTGCTCCGCCTGTATATGCAAAAAGATTGAGAACGCTTATCGGTCTTCCCGCTTTTTCTATAAGACTGCGCATCCAATCCCAGTTCGTCGCCTGTTCCGGGAAGAGCCCCGTATGCTTGAAGCCCATTGGCTTTATCATAAACGTAAGATCGCGATAATTAACAGTCCATGACTCGGGGAGAGTATTTTTGCTCCATGCTCCACCGCCCGAATGGCTTCTGCTATAGCTGGCGTTGGCATTTCTCCAAAGCGGATGCTTTTTTTCGCTTTTCCATATCACCTGCGGATCGGGTCTTATCAAGCTGTATTTGCCCCAAAGCTCAAGCTTCTCGCCCGATGAGGTATCTACAATAGTATAATCTTTCCAATTGTCTGCAATCCACATAAACAAAATCCTTATCTCTTATTATAAAACTGACCGATACCCGAGCCTGCACACTGTGCATGGCAAAGTGCTATTGCAACCGCATCAGCTGTATCATCCGGCTTTGGCGGCGATGGCAGGCGCAAAATGGATGTGACCATTGCTATGACCTGCTTTTTTTCCGCTTTACCGTATCCGACCACAGCTTGTTTTACCTGAAGCGGTGTATATTCGCTTATTTTGACCCCGAATTTATGCGCAGTGCAAAGAATAACGCCTCTTGCCTCGGCAACCGCAATACCAGTTGTAATGTTTGTGTTGAAAAAAAGCTCTTCTATAGCCATTTCATCGGGCTTATATTTCTCTATGATCTGTGTAAGATCCTTTTCTATCATAAGCAGCCTTGATTCTATCAAGGTATGCGCGGGAGTTTTTATCGACCCGAATGCAATAGGACGCTGAACACCGCGATTTGACTCTATGATGCCCCAGCCTACTATCGCAAGTCCGGGGTCTATTCCGAGTATTATCATCAAGCCACCTCATATTGTTTATTTTAATATTTTACCACAAAACCGACCGACAGTCAATCGCCACAGCAAAAATATATTGTAAATATTTAAAATTTAAAATTTAAAATACTCGGAAAAAAAGTTATAAAAAACACTTTTAATCTTTACTTTTAAATTCGTTTATGGTAAAATGATATTCAGAGTTTAACATTCGGGATGGTAATTATCAATGTTCTATTATATAAACGGCGAGCTGACTTATAAAAATTTAAACACCTGCGTGCTTGACTGCGGAGGTGTCGGTTACAAGCTTACAGTCAGCCAGCTTACCTCGGAAGCTCTCAGCTCAAGTCTCGGAAAGCGAGTGAAGCTTTTCACATATCTTGCAGTCAGAGAGGACGGAATGGAGCTTTTCGGCTTCGGCTCGGAAGATGAGCGTTCCTGCTTTAATAACCTGACGTCCGTCAGCGGTATCGGCCCAAAGGTTGCCATGAATATACTTTCAGTAATGACTCCCGAGGCACTTTCTATAGCGATTTGCACCGAGGATATCAAGCAGATTGCAAAAGCACCCGGTATAGGCTCGAAAAGTGCGGCACGTATCGTGCTTGAGCTTAAAGACAAGATATCAAAAGACACCGTTATTCTGAGCTCTCAGCAATCCGCTCGCGGCACCGCAGCTGCTCCTGCACGCGCAGGTAATAAAAATCTTTTCGAAGCAACAGAGGCACTTATGGTCCTCGGATATGACAAAAATTCGATCCTGAACGCCATTAAGGATATAGATACGTCTTGTGACGTTGGCGAAATAATAAGAATGGCACTTAAAAAACTTTCAAGGTAGGAGGTACTCTGATTTATGATGGAAGATATAAACGAATTCGATTTTGAAAATCGGATAGTTTCAAACGAGTACGACTCCAATCAAGACTACGAGGTGGAAAATTCGCTTCGCCCGAAGCTCCTTTCCGACTACATCGGTCAGGAAAAGGCGAAATCAAATCTCAGCGTATATATAGAGAGCGCAAAGCGTAGAGGCGAAGCACTTGATCATGTGCTTCTGTACGGCCCTCCCGGCCTCGGAAAAACAACGCTCGCGGGAATTATCGCAGGCGAGATGGGAGTAAATATACGCACTACGTCAGGCCCTGCCATAGAAAAGCAAGGAGATCTTGCCGCGATACTCACAAATCTCGGTGAGGGAGACGTGCTTTTTATTGACGAGATACATAGGCTCTCAAAACAGGTAGAGGAAATACTTTACCCCGCAATGGAGGACTATGCGCTCGACATTATTATAGGAAAGGGGCCGAGCGCACGCTCGATACGCTTGCCTATACCGAGATTTACACTTATCGGAGCTACGACCCGTGCAGGACAGCTTACAACTCCCCTGCGTGACCGTTTCGGTGTTATACTCAAGCTTGAGCTGTATACCCCAGAGGAGCTTTCACGCATTGTAAAGCGTTCCGCAGGAATACTCGGCATAGATATCACGGACGACGGTGCGTTGGGTATTGCTACGCGTTCACGCGGAACACCAAGAATTGCGAACAGACTACTGAAGAGAGTTCGCGATTTTGCGCTCGTTAAGGGTGACGGTGTTATAACCTCCGAGATAGCTCGCTATGCGCTTGATGCATTGGAAATAGATCATCTGGGACTTGATAATACTGACAGAAGAATGCTCGAAGCTATCATAAAATTTTATGCGGGCGGCCCTGTAGGTCTTGATACTCTTTCCGCAACTATCGGCGAAGAAGCTATAACTATTGAGGACGTATATGAGCCGTATCTCATGCAGATAGGTTTCCTTGCAAGAACGCCCCGAGGTCGATGTGCAACGAAGCTTGCTTACGATCATTTAGGTATACCGTTCGGCACGACTGAACAGGTTTAATCAAAGAAAATCGGTATTATTTCGCGGCAGAATAATATTATAAAACAAAAAACGGTTTGGTACTTAATGCGTATCGAACCGTTTTTCATTGCTTGCTACTTGTTTTACATCTTATGATTTTTACTGTCTCAGAGCATCTATCGCACTCTTTCTGTCGGATGCGCGGAACACCGAGCTGCCTGCGACAAGAACGTTTGCCCCTTCAGCTATCGCAGCACTTGCATTGTCTGGATTTATTCCACCGTCGACCTGAATATCTACGTTAAGACCGCGGCGGTCTATCTCATCACGCAACTCTCTTACCTTTTCAAGAGTTGACGGAATGAGTGCCTGACCTCCGTATCCCGGCTCAACGGTCATTACCAAAACCATATCGCATTTTTCAAGAAGAGGAAACAGAACGTCAGCCGACGTAGCAGGCTTTATGGAAACAGCCGCTTTTGCTCCAAGCGCTCTGATGCTGTCAAGTAATGCGGCAGGATCTGACGATGCCTCGTAATGGAAAGTCAGGATATCAGCACCCGCTTTTATAAAACGCTCCGCATAACGTTCGGGAGCTTCTATCATCAGATGAACGTCAAAGACCATATCGCTCTTTTTTCTTAACGCTTCAATAACAGGCAAACCGAATGAGATGTTCGTTACAAACATGCCGTCCATTACGTCAAGATGTACCATATCAGCGCCTGCGGCAGATATATCTGCGACTTCCTCTCCAAGCTTGGTGAAATCGCATGCTAAAACAGATGGTGAAATTTTAATCATTTTCAAAAGATCCTTTGTGACTTTAAAATATTTAAATCATATTATATTTATGTGACGTAAATTTTGAAAAAAGAAAGCACGGCATATACAGGCTTGCCGACAATGAAGATTACGGATGTTTGAGATATGTCAAGCCGTCACTGTGCCTTAATGATTGGAATACCGCGGCGGCAAGCGCTCTCGCGGTATTTCTTATTTATTGATTATTTTCGAGTTCGATAAGCACTACAGCGTGCGCAGCCGCCCCATCCTCGTTGCCGGTGAAGCCAAGCCGCTCTTCAGTGGTCGCTTTTACGTTCACTCTTTTTTTATCGCAATTCAAGCAGAACGCTATATTCTCACGCATTTTATCTATAAAAGGAGCGATCTTAGGTTTCTGTAATATAACAACGGCATCTATATTGATAATTCTTCCGCACACCTTATCAAGCATCTGCTTTACTCTTGTCAAAAGATGCATACTGTCCGCACCGCGAAACTCTTCGTCAGTATCGGGAAAATGTTTTCCGATATCACCCTCGCACATAGCGCCTAGAATGGCATCCATAACAGCGTGTAAAAGCACGTCCGCATCCGAATGACCGAGCAAGCCCAGCTCATGAGGTATATTTACTCCGCCGATGATCAGCTTTCTGTCAGCAACCAAGCGATGTACATCATACCCGTGCCCAATTCTCATTTCTTTCATATAGGATATCCTTTCATCACGGTATCAAAGCATTTTTGGGTTATCAGCCGCGCGACTCTCGTTTCGAAATTATAAACTCTGCCAATTCAAGATCGGATGGAGTAGTTATCTTAATATTTGTTCCGAGCGTCATGACACACTGTACCTTAACACCGATTTTTTCCATTAACATGTTGTCATCCGTTATACCTGCATCGAGCAAAGGTGCTGCATTAAGCGCACGCCTGTAAAGCTCGCAGGAAAACGCTTGAGGAGTAGCGACAGCCCATAGATTGTCCCTATATACAGTGTTTATAATGCGCCCCGACTCATCGCATTTTTTCAGAGTATCAACAACGTGTACCGCAGCGGTAGCTGCACCGCTTTCGTGTGCCGCACGAGCAACGTCTTCAATCTCTTTTTTCGTGACAAGGCATCGGCAAGCATCGTGGATCAGAACGAAATCGCAATTGTTCTCTATCGCACAAAACCCCTTTGACGCAGACTCTGCCCTACTTTTTCCTCCAATTATTATGTTTTTCACTTTGTCAAAGCTTTTGCATTCGTTCTTTACGAGCTCCAGCTCCTCCACTCTTGTAACAACGGTAACGCTATCTATGACCTCAGATGAACAAAATGCCTCAACGCTTCTTTTCAAAACGCTTTTTCCAAGAAGCTCTATCAGCTGCTTAGGCAATTCCCGACCCATTCGCTGCCCACTCCCCGCCGCCAGTATCACTGCCGCGGTTTTATGCTTTTTATCCATTTTGACCTCACTTCCTGTAATAGACGAAATGCACGGTTATAGTTCTGTATTTTCCGTCCTGTAGCTTATTCGGACCTTTTATAATAACTCCGTCACCACTCATCAAATAGCTTGCTTCAAGATCCTTGACGTCACACACAAAGAGCCTGTCTCCCGAGGTATCAACAATAAACTCGTCGCCTTTCAAGCAAAGGGAGCCGCCCCTGCCTACAACGTCCTCATTGTCGCAAACGTGCTCGGTTACATATTTTACCACCTGACCGTGCAGAGCCTTTGCACGTTCAAGCTTGAACGCATAGCTGTCAGGCGATTTTTTTCTCTTAAAAATTTTATCAAAAAGTGACATTACCCCTCCGAGAAAATTTCTGTCTTAACCTATTCTATCACAAATCTTCCTCAAATGGAAGAGTTTTTTTGTTTTTCTCATATTTTTTCTCACATTGTAAAATAATTTTTAACTTTTTTCAAAAAAAGCTATTGACAACCTGCCTTTAATGTATTATAATAATGTCATGTGGAGCAAAGTGGCTAGTTGTGTCGCGCTTTCCCGTAAATCAACTTCAAAAGTGGAGTGCCACTCCTAAAATGCTGCATTTTTTTACGAAAGGAGCGTGCGTTTATGTCGTTCGTTAACTCTTATTCGCACACTCTGGATGCGAAAAATCGAGTTTTTATCCCTGCGCCGTACAGAGATGAGCTCGGCGGCGAGTTTTATATAACAAGAAAATTCGATCCCTATCTTTCGGTTTACACGGCTGCGGATTGGGCTGAATACGTTGAAAAAATCTCATCGCTTCCCGAATCCGAAGCTGCCGAGCTGCAGGAATTCCTGCTTGGCTCAGCACAAAAATGTATTCCGGATGCAAGCGGCAGAATTGTGCTCGACGAAAGGCTCATAAAGCATGCCGGAATAAAAAAAGGCGTTACCTTTGTCGGTACGGGAAAACAGATAAGAATATGGGCTGAGGAGCTTTGGCGTGAGCGCGAGGAAAATCGCAACATTCCGGGCATACGCGATGCCATGCAAAAATACAAACTTTAAAATAAAAACTCTATTCAACGAAAGGAGCTCGGAATAATGGCATCAATTCCCTTTTCTCATACCTCCGTGCTTCTTTACGAATGTATAGAGGCACTGAATATCCGTAACGGTTATACATACGTGGATTGCACAACAGGCGGCGGCGGTCACTCGCTTGAGATTGCAAAGCGTCTCGGTCCGAATTCAAGGCTTATATGTTTTGACAGAGACGAAAATGCAATATGCGCAGCGCGCGAGCGTCTTAAAGATTATTTGGATAAAATTACATTTATAAATAGTAATTTCTCTGAAATAGATAACGTTATATGTGATCTTGGTATAGATAACCTCGGCGGTGTGCTTGCCGATCTTGGATGCAGCTCCTTTCAGTTTGACTGCCCCGAGCGCGGATTCAGCTATATGCACGATGCGCCCTTGGACATGAGGATGCAAATAGATGCACCTCTTTCGGCATACAACGTTGTAAATGAATACTCGGAATTTAATCTTAAAAAGATAATTTACGATTACGGAGAGGAACGCTTCGCACCGAAAATAGCAGCGGCAATATGCAAAGCACGGACACGGGCACCGATCGAGACCACCTTCGAGCTTAGCGATATTATCAAGGGGGCTATCCCTCCTGCCGCAAGAGCGAACGGCCCGCACCCGGCAAAAAGAACCTTTCAGGCAATAAGAATAGAGGTAAACGCTGAGCTTGATACTATTTGCCCCATGATTCTCAGCGCAGGAAAAAACCTTCTCCCAGGTGGCAGAATAGCGATAATTTCTTTCCACTCACTTGAGGACAGGCTCGTAAAGCTTTCGTATAAGGAGCTTTCATCGGGCTGCACGTGTCCAAAGGATTTCCCTATTTGCGTATGCGGCAAGAAGCCCACTGTAAAAGAAATCACAAAAAAGCCTATCCTCCCATCCGAGGATGAAATTCAAAACAATCCCCGTTCAAGAAGCGCGAAGCTTCGCATAGCGGAAAAGATATAAACAGGAACAAAGGAGATTTAAAGATGAGCACAACAAGAATGACATACGATGAGCTTTATGCATCCATGTCCAGAAAATTTACAATAGAAAAAAACAATACCGACTATACGCTCGGAGAATATATGCTTATGCGCGCCAAGGCTAAAAAAGAAAACTCATCTGTACAGTCTCTGACCGCTGCATCGGCATCGACGCTCCCTACCGTTAAGGAAGTACGCGAGCCTGCCCTCGTTACAGTATTTTCCTACGTTAATGAAAAGCTGAAAGTAAAGGAAGCTCCTCTGCGTGACAAAACGATACGCTCCTTCCCTCTTCGTACCTCGGCAAGCGCGTTTTGCTCTGCGCTCGTTATTTGTGCGCTTGTTTTCGGTTGCGGCTTTTTCGGCTTAAAGTCCTTGATGTCAGGCGTTGATAACACCGCAGCAATCCCCGAAACCGAAGAGGACACCAACGAAAAGGAAACAAATGAGGAAAGCACGGTAATGAATTATTACACTACCGAAGAAAAATAAGATTTAGGACAAATCTTCATATTTTAATTAACTCCGTAATAGGATATACAAACGGTTTTTTACCGAAGTATTCTGTTACGGAGTTAATTTTATGCCTGTTTTAAAGCAAAGGATCAAAAGTACGTTTTCAATTACCAAAAAAAGAATGCTTATTACATCTTTAGCCTTTGGGCTTTTTCTTACGTATCTTATATACAGCCTTTTCGATCTTCAGCTTGTGAATTATTCATATTATCAAAACAAGGTATACGATCAGATAACGACAAGCTCCGCCATGAAAGCGCAAAGAGGCAATATTTATGATGCAAACATGAACTTGCTTGCTACCGACAAAACCGTATGGCGAATATTCGTATCTTCAAGGGAAATAAGAAAATGTCAAAAGGAAGAAAACAGGGACCTGAGTTCAATAATCAGCGATGGGCTTTCTGAAATTCTTCTGCTCGACCGTGATACGGTGTATAAAAAAATAAGTAACTCAAACGTGCTTGACATAACCGTGAAAAAGACGGCAAACGAGGATGAATATAAAAAAACGCTTGATTTTATAAAGAAAAACTCACTTGAAAGCATGGTTTTCACAGAAGCGCAAACAACGAGATACTACCCCGAGCAAACGCTCGCAGCACACGTTCTCGGCTTTGTCGGCAGCGATATGCAAGGGCTTTACGGACTTGAATATTCCTATGACAGTGTGCTTTCCGGTACGGATGGCTACTATCTTTATGCAAAGGATGCAAACGGAAATATTTTACCTACTCAGTATTCAACCTACGTTGCCCCTGTGAGCGGAAACAGCATCGTAACCACTATAGACACGTTCGTGCAACAAGCACTTGAAAATCAGCTGGAAGCTATTCGTATAAATCACGGTGTTCAAAATAGAGTAACGGGAATAGTTATGGATACCGAGACCGGTGCGATACTTGCTATGGGTACGTCCTCACCGTTTAATCCGAATTCCCCCTACGAGCTTGATTCCTTATCTAAGTTAGAGCTTTATAACTCGGGTTTTGATGAGGGGAGCGAAGAATATACAGCCCTGAAAAAATCCTTGCTTGAAGAAATGTGGTCTAACAAGGCGGTCAGCGAAACCTACGAGCCAGGCTCTACGTTCAAGATAGTCACAGTCAGTGCGGCATTGGATGCAGGGGCTGCGACTGTCAATGACACTTTCTCATGTCACGGATATCTTACCGTTGGAGGTTGGCATATACGGTGTCATAAGGCCGGTGGACACGGGAACGGATTTTCGCTATCATACGGATTGCAAATGTCCTGTAACCCGACTATGATGACGATTGCAGAAAGGCTCGGCTCAGAAAAATTCTATGAATACGTTAAAAATTTCGGTTATCTTGAAAAAACGGGTATAGATCTGCCCAGCGAAGCAAGAACTATATTCCACGAACCGGAAAACATAGGCACTACCGAGCTAGCAACCGCATCTTTCGGTCAACGATTTAAAGTTTCGGTTATAAGACAGCTGACGTCGATATGTGCTATTGCAAACGGTGGAGATCTGCTTGTTCCCTACGTTGTGGATAAGATCATAGATGCAGACGGAAACGTCGTGCAGCAGCATGAGACTGAAACGGTGCGCAAGGTTGTATCAGAAGAGGTCGCAATGACGGTATCGAAGATGCTTGAAGAGGGTGTCAGCGGTGATGGCGGTGCAAAAAACGCAAGGGTTGACGGATACAAGATAGCAGCCAAAACGGGTACCTCGCAAAAATTCGACGTTTTGGACGAAAACGGGAACTCCTATCTTCGTATAGGCTCGACAGTTGCCTATTCCATGTCCGAGGATGGCGGTATTGCTGTTATAATAGTTGTTGATGAGCCTACATCGCAAGTAAAATACGGAAGCGTTGTTGCTGCTCCATACGTATCAGCATTTTTAAGCAGTGCTCTCCCCTATCTCGGATATAACTCTAATTCCGAGAGCAAAACCGTTGAGGTCGAAAACTTCGTCGGTATGAGTATAAGCACTGCCACAAAAAAGCTGAAAGAGCTTGGAATAGAATATGAAATAATCGGCAACGCAGACGTTGTGCTTGCTCAAACCCCAAGCGAAAAGGATCCGTTCATATACGACGGCTCAAAGGTGATACTCTATACGGAAGAGAAAACAAAATACTACGTTACAGTTCCGAACGTTGTCGGACTAAAGCTCTCCAATGCTAACAAAATACTCATAAATTCCGGCTTGAATATACGGATACGGGCGGATGCCGACAGTGATGACGCAACGGTAGTTACTCAAAACATTCCTCATGGAACCGTAGTTCAAAAGGGTAGCATTATTGAGCTTGAAATACTATATCTTGATTTTGAGGATTGATATGAAAATTAAAGATCTTATTATTTACGATGAATACAAATCGGCAGCGTACGAAGAATCTACAGAGGTCAGCTCATGCACGTCAGATTACAAAAAGGCAGATCCGAATTCCCTGCTGTTTTTACTCCCGGGGGTAAATTTTGACACCACACAGCTGATACCGCAATTTATAAAAAGTGCACCGTGCGCAATAGTATGCGAGGACGCATCGAAATTTTCAAAAGCAAAGATACCGCTTATAGAAGTAAAAAATGCAAGAAGAGCTTATGCATACGCTGTATCAAATTTTGAGAAAATAGATTATAACAGAACGGTTTTTATCGGTGTCACAGGTACAAACGGAAAAACGTCAACAGCTACCATGATTTTTCGTATACTTGCCCATGCGGGCAAGAGATGCGGATTTATAGGAACGGGAAAAATAGAATATATGGGAAAACGCTTTACACCTGAGAATTATTCTATGACCTGTCCGGATCCCGATCTGTTATACCCAATTATAAAGCAGATGCAAAACGATGGCTGTGAGATAATTGTAATGGAAGTATCAAGCCATGCGCTTGAGCTTTCAAAGGTGGATCCTATTCCTTTTGATATTGCTATTTTTACAGGGCTTTCGCATGAGCATCTTGAATTTCACGGAAGCATGGAAAACTATTTTCATGCAAAAGAAAAGCTCATTTGTCGCGCGCGCTGTGCAATAATAAATTTTGACGATCCAAAGGGAAAAGAGCTTTACGAAAAATACGAAAATAAATCAACAGGCATAGGAGTGGTATGGCGCAGCGACAGAAACGCCAGCGAGGTTGAAAACTATGGCCTTTGCGGTATAGGATACGTTTATCGCGGCAAAAATTTCTTAACGAGGATAAAGCTACCCATTCCAGGGCTTTACAATATATACAATTCAATGCTCGCCTTTGAGTGCGCATATAAGATGAACGTATCTCCAAAGTGTATAAAGGAAGCCTTGACAACACTCGCTCCTATCGAAGGACGGTGTGAATGCATTAACGATGATATAACGGTAATAATTGATTATGCTCATACACCATTTGCATTGGAAAACATTTTAAAAACCGCAAATATAGATAAAAAATCTAGGCAGAAAATACATTTAGTATTTGGATGCGGCGGCGAAAGAGATCCTTCAAAAAGACCTATGATGGCGGCTGTAGCAGAAAAGTATGCCGATAGAGTGATAGTAACGAACGACAATCCGAGGAGCGAGGACGAGGAACGTATAATATCCGATATCACAGGTGGCTTTACAAAGAAAAGCTATGCCGTTATAACCGACCGCGCCGCGGCTATTGAACACGCAATCAAGAGTGCCGACGACGGCGATATAGTCATAATCGCAGGCAAAGGTCATGAGAAATACATCTGCGATAAAAACGGTTATCATCATTTTGATGAAAAAGAGATTATTTACAGGGCGTTGAAATTACGAAAAAACGAGGTTTAAAATGCGAATAGAATTGGATATTCCGATCACTCTTGCATTTGTCAAAATCACTTTTGAGATACCGTGCGATAAGAGCGATGAACATATTGAAATACGCGCCGTAAGCAATGACACCCGCGAGCTATTCCCTTTTGATCTCTATTTTGCGATAAAAGGAGAACGCTTTGACGGTGAGGATTTTATCACCGAGGCAAAGACTATTGGAGCATATACTGTCAGCTCAGCTCATCTGAGTGCAGACGTTTTTGTTCCCGACACGTCTTTGGCATTATTGAAGCTTGCAAAAGCATATAAGAGACTTTTTAATATCAGAGAAACGGTTGCTATTACGGGCAGCGTTGGAAAAACTACCGCAAAAAATCTGTCCGCTATGCTGACCGCATCGAAATTCAAAACACATAGTACGGCAGGAAATCTGAATAACGAAATAGGTGTTCCCTTTACGCTTTTCGGTATCAAACGAAATACCGAAATACTCATAGTTGAAGCAGGAATGAACCATAGAGGTGAGCTTCACAGAATTTCCGAATGTATAGAGCCTACGATCGCAGTTATCACCAACATAGGTACCGCTCATATAGGAAATTTAGGATCGCGTGAACAAATCGCCCGCGCTAAGCTTGAAATACTTGACGGAATGAATAAAAAAATCCTGCTTATTCCATACGGTGAGCCTCTTTTGGCGAATTACGAAGATGCTCTTACCGTTTCTACAGAGAGTAAGGCGGCGGATTTTTCACTCTCTGAAAAAAGCCATGAGGGCGAGAGGCTCGTATTCGATTATTTCAGCCCTGAATTTACAGCGGAAGCTATGGAAATGAAAGCCACGAGACCTCATATAAAAAAGTGTATGGCATTCGCAATAGCGGTTGCTGTCCTTGTAGGTGTCAGCGAGGGCGAGTTGCGCTGTGCCATAAAGGCTTATGATCTTACCGTAGACTCCCCTTATGAAAAGATTGGCAGCATTACCGTGATAGACGACTCCTACAATTCCTCTCCCGAGGCAGTTAGGCTCGCGCTTGAAGACCTCGCGCAACATGGCGGCAAGCGGTATTCCGCACTGCTCGGAGATATGCTTGAATTGGGAGATATGAGTGAAACACTTCACCGAAACATCGGCTTTGCGGCAGCGCGTGCGGGACTTTTTCACCTGTATGCTTTCGGAAACTATGCCGAAATAATCAAAGAAGGCGCGCTTATCGGAGGCATGAAAGAAGACTGCATTTTCACAAATACAAACCTTGATGATCCATGGACAACAGCAAAACATATACGTATGCACTCATCGTGCGAAACCCTGCTGATCAAGGCATCGAATAAAATTAATCTGAAACGAATAAAAGAAATTTTAAAAAAGACAGAGTAAGTGAGGGCGAAAAAATGACCGACGTTAATTTGATATTTTATGTTTTAACCTTTCTTTTCACTCTGACAGTAACCGTTCTGATAGAAAAACAGCTTATTCCCATATTAAAAAAGCGTGCCGCACAGCCGATATATGACGAGGGGCCGGTATGGCATCTCTCGAAAAGCGGTACTCCAACAATGGGCGGTATCGGCTTTCTTGCAGCGATGCTGCTATCACTTTCGGCGGCAAGCGGATATATGTTTGCCAAAGGACAGGGATATTTCGCTACCTCGCTTCTTATAAGTCTTATATATGCTGTGGCTAACGGAATGATCGGACTGATAGATGACACGGCAAAAATACGAAAAAAAGAAAATCTCGGGCTCTCCCCTATTCAAAAACTTGCATTACAGGCAATTGCGGCAACTCTTTTCCTTATTGCAAGGCAAACCGTACTTCACGACGGCACGGTTATATATTTCGCAAACGGTGCGTTCGACCTTGGGATGTTTTATTATCCCCTTGCGCTGATAATGCTTCTCGGCACAACAAACTCCGCAAATCTCACGGATGGCATTGACGGCATTGCCTCAGGCGTGGCATTTGCTATAGGACTTTGCCTCGCTCTTATGAGCGCCAACGCCAACTATGAGGTTGGCTTCATTTCCTTTGCGCTTATGGGAGCTACCGTTGGATTTTTGCTGTTTAATCTGCATCCTGCGAAAATATTTATGGGAGATACCGGCTCCCTTTATCTTGGAGCGATCGTTTCATCCTGCTGCTTCTCTCTCGGAAACCCACTGATAATACTTTTGATAGGTGGTGTTTATCTTATTGAGGGGCTGTCCGTTGTGATACAAGTTCTGGTATTCAAGCTTACGAAAAAACGTGTATTCCGTATGGCGCCATTCCATCATCACCTTGAAAAATGCGGTTGGAGCGAAAACAAAATCGTTATTTGGTCAATGATAGTTACGGCAATACTTTCAATTTTTGCAAGCTATATATTCATTTAAGGGAGCCGAGATGAAAACGTTGCGAAAAAAAGGAAAAGCCATGATAATAGATACCAAGGCGCGCCTGCCCTCGTTTGATAAGTCACTGTTTCTGACCGCTGTGCTGCTCGCGGTATTTGGAAGTCTTATGGTATTCAGCGCAGGCTATGCGTATGCCGAATTCAGGTACGGTGACGGAGCATTCTTTATTAAAAGACAGACCGTATGGCTGATAATCGGAATTCTGACCATGCTGCTTGCATCGAGAATACCTCCGGAGCTTTATAAAAAAGCAACTCCCCTGTTATACGTGATAACCGTAATACTGCTGATCCTCGTTCTCGTTGTTGGACTCGTCGGTAACGGCGCTCAGCGTTGGATAAGCATCGGTCCGATAACCATACAGCCCTCGGAAATTGCTAAAATGACTATAGTAATGATGCTTGCATATTATTTTTCGGAGCATGAGGATATCGCTTTTGACAGGAGCTCTCTGAAGAACTCATTCCTCTTCGGAACTCTTATCCCATGCGCAATCATGGTACTGCCGATAATACTCGTTATGCTTCAAAAGCATCTCTCCTGTATAATCATCCTCGGTGTTATCGGGCTTCTCGTAATAGTTGTATCGGGCGTAGATACACGCTACATATCTATGTTTACCTTGGGCGGCGGTATCGGGGTCACGTGTCTGGCGTTATTCACAGACTATACGAAGGACCGCATAACGGTATGGCAGGATCCCGAGAGCTATAAGCTGACAGGAGGATGGCAAACGTTGCAGGGGCTTATGGCCATAGGCTCGGGGGGAATGTTCGGTCTCGGATTTGGCAATTCCCTTTTGAAATACTGCTACGTTTCCGAGCCTGCAAACGATATGATATTTGCCATTCTTTGCGAGGAGCTTGGCTTCGTGGGGGCGGCATTGACACTGATCTTATTTGCATTTCTCGTAATTCGCGGCTACACCGTTGCACTCAGGGCTGAAAATTCATTTCAACGGCTCGTTATTTTCGGCATCAGCACAAAAATTGCTATTCAGGTGCTTCTGAACGTTGCAGTCGTAACAAACACCATACCGAACACGGGAATTTCACTGCCATTTTTCAGCTACGGTGGCTCGTCACTGATAATGATATGCTTTGAGGTCGGAATGATACTGTCATTCTCAAGATATTCGAGATTAACGAAATAGGTGGTTTTGATGAATATTTTATTTTCGGGCGGTGGCACGGGCGGTCACATAATACCTGCTCTCGCTATAGCGGAAGCATTACGAAAAAAATATCCCGATGCAAAAATAGGCTTCGTTTCGCGGAGCGAGGGTAAGGAAAACGAGCTGATAAAAAGAGCTGATATACCGCTTTACACTATACCTATCCGCGGACTTGAGCGTAGATTTACCGTGAGAAATATTTCCCACGTACGTCAAGCAATCAAAGCAAAATCGTTAGCAAAGGATATTATAGTTCAGTTCAAGGCGGATATTATTATCGGTACGGGCGGATATGTATGCTGGCCAATGATAAGCGCAGGTCACGAGCTTTCGGTGCCTACCGTTATGCACGAATCAAACGCTGTGCCGGGACTTACAACAAGGCTGCTTTCGAAAAAGGTAAACCTGCTTTTGCTTGGCACAAAGAACGAGAATATCAGCAAAGGGGTGTTTGTCGGCAATCCCATACGGGGAGATTTTGACAAATATACAAGAGCCGCGGCAAGACATTCGCTCGGTGTTGGCGATACACAGCGGCTTATCGTATCTGTGGGAGGGAGCATCGGTGCGGAGCGAATAAACAGCACGCTGCTCGGCGTGATGCAGGAATATTCCCTGCCCGAGCCTGATATATGCCACCTGCACAGCACCGGGCACCGATATTATGAGCGGTTTTGCGAAACGATGCCACAGCTGTGCCGCGGCTCTTGCGGTGTACGCGCAGTTCCGTTTATCAACGATATGCCAAAGGTACTCGCCGCGGCGGATCTCGTTATATCAAGGTGCGGTGCTATGACCTTATCCGAGATCGCATACCTCGGAATTCCCGCCATACTCATCCCCTCGCCAAACGTTACGGGCGATCATCAGATGAAGAATGCGCTTTATTATCAACGGCACGGAGCAGCCGAGATAATCCCCGAAAAGTACCTTGATGCCGACACGCTCATCAAAAAAATACGCGAGCTGCTGGGTGACGGTGGCAGGCTTAAAGAAATGTCGGAAGCGATAAAAAAGCTCTCGGCAGGCAATGCAAAAAATGAGATAGCAGAGCTTATCGCAGACACTTTTTTCGCTGAACATTAGCCAATACCAACCTATACAAGGGGCTGATTTATGCTTCATACAAAAATGTTAACTTTTTGTGAACAATAAGATATTATCAAAAAAACGCTTGCAATTACACTCAAAACAATATAAAATATATGTAAATATTTTTCTCACGATAACTTACTATATTAACTTGGAGTGTAATACAATGGAATTTGATTTTGATACTATCGGTTGCGAGAGCAACGTAAAAATAAAGGTAATAGGCATCGGCGGCGGCGGTAATAATGCCGTAAAACGCATGGTTGAAACCAATATCAGAGGCGTGGAATTCATCGCCATAAACACAGACAGACAGGCTCTTAACACCTCATCTGTGCCGAACAAGCTCGTTATAGGTAAAAATACAACGGGTGGAAAGGGTGCCGGAGCAAACCCCGCAGTAGGTAAGCAGAGTGCTGAGGAATCCGCAGAGGAGATCAAGCAGCTGCTTGCAGGTGCAGACATGGTATTTATCACCGCAGGTATGGGCGGCGGAACAGGTACGGGCGCGGCTCCCGTGGTTGCCAAGCTCGCACGCGAGCTCGGTATACTCACCGTTGCTATAGTTACTAAGCCTTTCGCTTTCGAGGCTCGCAGGAGAATGATGCAGGCCGAGGCAGGAATTGAAGAGCTTGCAAAGGTCGTTGACTCGCTTATTGTTATTCCCAATGAGCGATTGAAGCAGATAGAGTCTCCGAGACTCACGGCAAATGCCGCGTTTGAGATCGCCGACGACGTACTTCGTAAGGGCGTTCAGTCTGTATCCGAGGTTATAAACTTCCCCGGATTTGTCAATCTTGACTTCGCGGACGTTACCACCGTTATGAAAAACGCAGGATATGCTCACATGGGCGTAGGTCAGGCAAAGGGTGACGATAAAGCGCGCCTTGCCGCAACTATGGCTATATCCTCTCCCCTGCTTTCCACAAGCATTGCGGGAGCTACGGGTGTGCTTATCAGCATCACGGCATCGCCCGACGTTACTATTGATGAGATCGATATCGCATCGACGATGATACATGACGAAGCACATCCCGATGCAAATATTATCTGGGGCGCAACCTTCGATGAGACACTTGAAAACACGATCCGCATAACCATTATTGCAACAGGCTTTAACAATAAAAACGAGCTTATTGAGAATAACGGCACGGATGATATTTACGCAAAAGCAGAGAGTGCGAAAAAGGCTGAGGCTGCCGCTGCGGCAACCACTGTTTCCGCTATCCCTGCATCCGATACGTTCAATCAGACACAGGCGCAAAGCAGTGGATACGGTGCAGGCTTCGTGTATGAGAGTGCGGCGGAATCTGTATACGGAGCACCCGAGACCGATGGCGCAGCAGCCGCAGAAGCTGTTGCCGATGCACCCGTTGCGGCAACCGAAGCGCCTGTTAATTCGGACGTAGCAAGTGCCCCCGTAGCTCCCGCTACCTCAGGCACGCCTGCTACCGGCACAAGCGCAAAGGCAACCTGCCAGGAATACGAAGAGCTGTTCACTTGCATAAAGAGAATAAAGAAGAACTGATAAATTACATAGTTCCCGATTTACGGCTACGCCTATCGACCGGAAGCGTTGCGCTTCTTTCTCAAATTTGACTATCCCCATAAGGGCTGTCTCAATTCGCATTCGAGACAGCCCTTTGTTTTTGTTTAAAAGTTTTCCACATTGTGGGCAACATCTATTAACGGGGTTTTATGTTATTTGGGGGCGCTTTTTGACGAAAACCATGCAGAAATAACGGAATCGTAGAGATTTGCTGTGGATTTATTTTCATGGGCTTTGTGGAAAAGATCGCCTTTCAACCTAAATCCACTGTGAATTTCCCTCCCAACGGAAAAGTGGATTTTGCAAAATCCACAGTAAAATATAAAAAAGAGCAGCGCACCGACCCGACTTTGCGGTATACGGTACGCTGATCTTTATCATTCAAGTTATGTATTAAACAAGATATATAAGTACACCGAGTACGGTACCTGCAAGGAGAATTCCGACAAGCACTCCTGCCAAAATTCTTGCGCTAAGCGACGTTTTCTTTTCCTGCTGTTTCATGTTTTACTCCTATTTATTTTTATTGATATTGTTATAATATTTCAAAAGATTGGACGTTATGTTCTTTCCGTTAGAACGCATCTTTATCGGTAAGAACGTATTTATCACCAGCAATCCCTTAGCAACACAATCATCGGGATCGTTCGGCAGGCTTACGCCAATGCTGAACACGTTGGCGATCATCTTATCCAAGCCAAAGAGCATTGCCCCTCCCCCGGTAAGAACTATACCGTTTGCAAAGATCTCCTCTACGTAGTCCGTCGGTATTTTTTTAACTGCATCGGCAATGGCTTGCAAAAGCTTATGCAAGGGATCCTCAAACACACCGAGAATATCCTCTGAGGAAACCGACATACTTATCCTGTTGCCTGTCAGAGCAAGGGTACCCGATATTGTTATGGGCTGAGCATTCCTACCGTCCCAAACCGCACCGATAGCTTCCTTTATGGCTCTGGCATCGTAAAGAGAAATATTAAGCTCTCCCTGCTCTTTCATGTATTTCCTTACAGCCTCATCAAAGCTCTCGCCACCTACGGGAGCACTTGAGGTATGTATTATATCACCGCGATACAGTATGGCTATCTCGGTCGCCGAAGCACCGATATTTACCGAAACGGCACTTATCGTGGGTAAATACCCTGCCCCGATCAATGCCGCAACAGAACGCTTTACAAAGAAGCACTCACCGACACCTGCATCCTCAAGCATTGAGCAAAGGGATTTTTCCTGCTTTTGATTTATATCATCGGGTACGCCTACTATACATCTGACATTCTCTGTCATGCTGACGGATTTTACAGCGGCTTTAATTATCGCGCTTGTAAAATCAGCGGAATAGAACAAACCGTTCTTAAACGGTCTTACCATCATACCGTTTTCGCCGCCCTCGCCCATCATTGCCTCATTACCCACGGAAACAATGCGACGGGTATTCTTATCAATGATAGCAACAGACGGTACGCGGTGAACGCCAAGAGAAACGTCGCTCACAGCAATATTGGCATATCCGAGGTCTAATCCGATTTTAGTTACCATATCGCTTCCTTTCCTGAAGTAATGTAAAAAAATCGCTTGCTGAACAGTAGTATTGTAAATAATGAATAAGCTCAGCTATACCATTATACAATATTTATAAATAAATTTCAAGGTGTAATACGAAAAAATGATTGCCTAAAATATCAATAATTCTAGTTAAAATCAACAATTCTACGCAAAAGGGTGGTGTATCTTTGCACCTCGCTGTTATTTTCAACCATTTTACCAACTATATCCGCTCTGCCGACCATTATAACCATACGCTTAGCTCTGGTCACTGCCGTATACAGGAGATTTCTTGTCATAAGCATCGGTGGGCAGCTGTAAACAGGCATTATTACTACGGGGTACTCGCTTCCCTGGCTCTTATGTACCGTTATTGCATAGGCTAGCTCAAGCTCGTCAAGCAAGTCAAACGTATAGGTTGCAAGCCTATCATCAAATCTGACGGTCATCACCGAGTCGGTATTGTCTATCGACTGAATAATTCCTATATCACCGTTAAATACACCGAGCCCCTCACTCGCGCCACGCTGCCATTCTATCTCGTAATTGTTTACCGTTTGCATAACGCGATCCCCCTCGCGGAAAAGAGTTCCGTGAGCAGATTTTTCAGCTCTGTGCGGCGATGGTGGATTCATTCTCGCCTGTAACTCAACGTTCAGTGCTTCAACTCCGCCAAAACCTTTCTTTGACGGTGTGATAACCTGTATTTTGCTTATTATATCTCTGCCGTAGGTTCTCGGCAAACGCTGTACGATAAGATCGGCAACCGTTTTTGGAATATCGCGCTCATAGTCACGGCTGACAAAAAAGAAATCTCCGCTGACGGACGAAAGATTTGGCTTCTCTCCCCCATTTATTTTATGAGCATTGGTTATTATAAGACTCTCTTTTGATTGGCGGAATATCTCGGTAAGCTCTACGGTACGTATACGCTCGCTACCGATAAGATCTGCAAGCACGTTCCCTGCGCCAACGCTCGGCAGCTGATTTGAGTCACCTATAAGAACGAGCCTTGCTCCTCGCGGCAGGGCACGCACAAGTGCTTGCATGAGGGTTATATCTATCATTGACGCCTCGTCAACTATACAGACATCCTCATCAATCGGATTACCCGCATTTCTGCCGAAGCGCACCTCAAGATCCGAGCCTTTTTCCATTTCCAGCATCCTGTGAATGGTTTTTGCCTCCTCACTCGTTGCCTCGCTCATTCGCTTTGCTGCGCGACCTGTCGGAGCGCACAGCACCACCTTTAAATTCAGGCTTGAGAATATTGATATAAGCGCCTTGACGATAGTGGTTTTACCCGTACCAGGACCGCCCGTTATAACCGTTACTCCACCGAGCATTACCTCATGTATCGCTCGTTTCTGCAATCGCTCGTAATTTATGCCGACACGAAGCTCAATTTTTTCTATCATAGAGGCAATATCCGTCATATTAAAGCGAAGCACACCGCCCTCAATTGCACTGAGGCGCCTTGCGACGTAATCCTCGGTATCGGCTGTTTCATTCGACATAACGAGCTCATCCCTCCCCACCGTATAAACCGAGAGCTCACCGCCCACGATAAAGGCTTCAAGCTTCTTTTCAACGGTATCTGCATCAAGCCCCAGCGCCTCAGCGGCTGCCGCGATAAGCTTTTTTCTCGGCAAGCAGGTATGACCGTTTACATCCGCGTTATATTCAAGCACGTAGTGTATTCCGCTCAGTACTCTATGATCGCACTCAGGCGAAAAGCCTATTGACATCGCAATCTCGTCAGCCTGTTCAAAGGAAATACCGTAATTTCCCGAAGAGAGTATATAGGGATTTTCCGTAATGATACCTACCGCACCTGAGCCAAGGCGTTTGTATACCTTTGACGCCTCCTGAATACTCATGTAGTTTTTACAGAACATAACGACCTCTCTGAGACCGTTTTGTTCAAGGAAGGATTCGGAGATAGCAGCCGCCTTTTTCATGGTGATACCGGGAATATCGGCAAGCCATTCGGGGTGCGTTTCGATCACCTCAAAGGTGTCCTTTCCAAATCTTTCTACAATCTTCTTGGCGGTAGCAGGACCAACGCCCTTGACCGTTCTCGATGAAAGATATTGCAATATCCCCTCGGTTTCCTTGGGTAGGGTCTTTTCGTAGGTTTCTATCATGAACTGTTTTCCAAACTCTTTGTGATAGCCCCACCTGCCCGTGATAACTATGTTTTCCCCCTCAAATGGAATGGGAACGTTACCTACAGCCGTAATAAGGAGGTCATTTTCATCGGATATTTCAAGAACGGCATAATCGTTGCCTTCGTTATAATACACAACGTTCTGTATAATGCCGCGTACCGTTTCTGTTACACTGTTTTCGTGCATCTATGCCCTCCTGACTGTTTTTATATATTCTACCACAAAACCGAAGCAATGGCAAGGGTTATTGAAATATTTATAAAATTATCCCGATCTCAAAGCATCAGAGGTCGGGACATTTTTATATTATTTTATATTAAAATCAAATGCAGAGCTTACGAAGCTCGTCTGCTATATCGCAGATCTCCCACTTTACGGGGAGTTCTTCTCTACCCATGTGTCCGTATGCGGCAAGAGAGCTGTATATCGGGCGCCTGAGGTCGAATTTGTTGATTATAGCGGCAGGGCGCAAATCAACGAGTGAAGAAACAGCCTCGGATATCTTTTCCTCAGGGCATACCGCAGTACCAAAGGTCTCTATCATTACGGAAACAGGCTTAGCAACACCGATAGCGTAAGCTATCTGTACCTCGCACTTGGATGCAAGACCCGCTTTAACAATATTCTTGGCTACGTATCTTGCAGCGTAGGATGCGCTTCTGTCCACCTTTGTAGGGTCCTTACCCGAAAAGGCTCCGCCACCGTGGCGCGAATATCCACCGTATGTATCAACTATTATTTTTCTACCCGTAAGACCCGTATCACCCGCAGGACCGCCTATAACAAATCTACCCGTGGGGTTTACGAAAATATTCACCTGTCCGTCAAGGAGCTCTTTGGGAACAGTCGGCAGGATCACCTTGTCTATGATATCCTTGCGTATTTTATCTGCCGAAACCTCTTCACTATGCTGAGAGGAAACAACTATAGTATCTACCCTCTTCGGAACACCGTCAACGTATTCAACAGTAACCTGTGTTTTTCCGTCAGGACGCAGATAAGAGAGCGTTCCGTTCTTTCTTACCTCGGTAAGCTTCTTTGCAAGCTTGTGAGCCAAGGAGATAGGCAGAGGCATAAGCTCAGGCGTTTCATCACAGGCATAGCCGAACATAAGACCCTGATCTCCTGCACCTGTATCAAGCTCGTCTGCAAGCTTACCGTCCTTCGCTTCAAGGCATTTATCAACTCCCATTGCTATATCGGGGCTCTGCGCATGTATGGAGCTGAGAACCGCGCAGGTTGCGGCATCAAAGCCGAATTTGGCTCTTGTATATCCAATCTCGGCAACAGTATCACGGACTATTTTCTGCACGTCAATACTAGCCTTGGTCGTTATCTCACCCATTACGTTTATAATACCCGTCGTGGCAAAGGTTTCGCATGCAACGCGGCTCATGGGATCCTGACGAAGTATTTCGTCAAGTATAGCGTCGGATATCTTATCGCAAATTTTATCGGGATGCCCCTCTGTTACAGACTCAGACGTAAACAAAACTCTTTTTTCACTCATTTTCAAAGCTTCCTTTCATATCATTCCAAATCAAAAGAAAAACTCGGGAGCACACTATTCCCGAGATAAAAAATACCGCTTATCTGTCAGGAATTAGCACCTTATTGTCACAGGTTGCCGGGCTTCACAGGGCCAGTCCCTCCGCCACTCTTGATAAGGTATTTAATTTTTACGAAGATATTGTATCATAAATTGCGACAAAATGCAATAGGTTTTTTAAAAATAAGTGAAGTTTTCGCTAAGGCGAAAGTGAAGTTTTTGCTACCGCAAAAGTGAAGTTGCTATGCAGTGAAGTTCGTGCTGTCGCACGAGTGAAGTTGATTTCGTGAATTGTTAAGGCTCCCCCGTGTAAATGGGGGGCAAGCATGCTTTGCATGCTGAACGGCTTACCGTGACTGAGGGATTGTAAAAGAAAACCTAATCAAAACAATCCCTCAGTCGCTACGCGACAGCTCCCTTTACACAAGGGAGCCCGGTTGGTGCCGAACTTTTTACGCAAGAGAGGCGAGGGTGGTGCGAAGTTGAGCTGATAGTCGGCACGGCAAGCCGTGCGGTATGCGAAGCATGCAGGATATACAGCCAAAGGCTGATGATATGCAGTCCCACAGGGACTGATGATATCCTTTGGATTGGATAAAAAAGGAGCCG
>CAZTWE010000027.1:0-27390 GCA_964617165.1 uncultured Ruminococcus sp. | reverse complement strand
ATTTCTTTCTACCTCGCCAATTTTGTTTTCGATTACGCCTAAATGCGACAGCCCCATAAATAATCTCTATTACTTAATTCTGCCGCTCTTATCCTTTTCTATAACGTCGTGCGCACCGCCCTCAACGATACTCGTTGCGGAAACGAGAGTGAGCACAGCCTTTTCCTGAAGCTCGGGAATAGTGAGTGCACCGCAGTTGCACATGGTGGATTTAACCTTAGCAAGCGACATAGCAACGTTATCCTTGAGGCTTCCCGCATAAGGAACGTAGGAGTCAACGCCCTCTTCAAAGGAAAGCTTCTTGTCACCTCCGAGGTCGTATCTCTGCCAGTTTCTCGCACGTGCGGAGCCCTCGCCCCAATATTCCTTGTAATAGGTGCCGCCTATCGAAACCTTGTTCGAGGGGCTCTCGTCAAATCTTGCAAAGTATCTGCCGAGCATTACGAAATCTGCGCCCATTGCGAGCGAGAGGGTGATATGGTGATCGTAAACTATACCGCCGTCGGAGCAAACGGGAACGTAAACGCCTGTTTCCTCAAAGTATCTGTCACGCTCAGCGCAAACGTCGATAAGCGCGGTTGCCTGACCTCTTCCGATCCCCTTGGTCTCTCTTGTTATGCATATAGAGCCGCCACCGATACCTACCTTGATGAAGTCAGCACCGCAGTCTGCAAGGAAGCGGAAGCCTGCCGCGTCTACAACGTTACCTGCACCAACCTTGACGGTATCACCGTAACGCTCTCTTATCCAAGCGATAGTGCGCTTCTGCCATTCGGAGAAGCCCTCTGAGGAGTCTATGCAGAGCACGTCAACGCCTGCCTCAACGAGCGCGGGAACTCTCTCGGCATAGTCACGTGTGTTGATACCTGCACCGACAACGTATCTCTTGTTGGAGTCGAGAAGCTCGTTCGGATTTTGCTTGTGTGTATCGTAGTCCTTGCGGAATACCATGTAAAGAAGATTTCCGTTATCGTCAACGATAGGCAGGGAATTGAGCTTGTGCTCCCATATAATATCGTTTGCTTCTTTAAGAGTGGTACCCTCTTTAGCATAGATAAGCTTAGAGAAGGGCGTCATGAATTCGGATACCTTTGTATCGGGGTCCATGCGCGTTACTCTGTAGTCACGGCTTGTGACGATACCGAGAAGCTTGCCCTGAGGCTTACCGTCCTCGGTTACGGCTATTGTGGAGTGACCCGTTTTTTCCTTGAGCTCAACAACGTCTCTCATGGTTGCATCGGGGGTTATGTTGGAGTCGCTTATTACGAATCCTGCCTTCGTGCTCTTTGCACGCTTGACCATAGCCGCCTCATCTTCGATGCTCTGAGAGCCGTAAATAAAGGAAACTCCACCCTCTTTTGCAAGAGCAACGGCTAGCTTTTCGCCTGAAACAGCCTGCATGATAGCGGATACCATGGGGATGTTCATGGTTATAGCACTGCTCTCGCCCTTTTTGAACTTTACGAGAGGTGTTTTGAGGCTTACGTTTGCGGGAACACACTCTGCTGAGCTGTACCCGGGAATAAGCAGGTATTCGTTAAATGTATGTGACGGTTCATTTATAAATTTTGCCATTTTTGATCATTCCTTTCTTTCGGCACTTAATAATGCTTTTTTTCTTCGCACCATACGCATCTGCATATCGAAGCAGCTTTGTCGGTGATCTTGAATATCTGCGGCAGTTCCTGCTCGCAGGCACTGATGCAACGGGAGTTCTTGCAAACGAGAGTGTCTTTTATATATTCCTCACCGCTGAAATCTATATCGCATTTAGGCGTTTTCGCCTCGTCGAGAAGCTTGAGGATAAGAGCCATTCTCATATACTTTCCGTAAAGTGCTTGCTTGAAATAGCAGGCTCTCTTATCGCTGTCAACCTTAACGCTGATCTCGTTTACTCTGGGGAGCGGGTGGAGAACAGCGGTATCGGGCTTTGCAAGCTTCATCTTTTCCTCTGTGAGTACGTAGCTGTCTTTAAGTCTTTCATACTCGTAGGGGTCTGAAAATCTTTCGCGCTGAATACGGGTCATATAAAGGATGTCAAGCTTGGGGAGCGCTTCCTCAAGCGATGCGGTTTCCTCATATTCCATTCCGAATTTTTCTATAGTTTCGTACCGCACAAAGCTCGGTATTTTAAGCTCATCGGGAGAAATAAGGATAAGCTTGATATTCTTCGAGCGTGAAAGTGCGCTGATAAGTGAGTGTACCGTTCTGCCGTATTTTAGGTCTCCGCAGAAGCCTACGGTAAGATCGTCAAGCCTGCCCTTTTCCATTGAAATGGTGAGAAGATCGGCAAGCGTTTGGGTCGGGTGGCAGTGGCTTCCGTCACCCGCGTTTATTACGGGGATCGTAGCACTCATCGATGCCACAAGCGGAGCACCCTCCCTCGGGTGTCTCATAGCCATGATATCTGCATAGCAGCTTATCATTTTTGCTGTGTCTGCAACGCTCTCGCCCTTTGCCGCAGAGGAGCTGCTCGCTTCCGAAAAGCCTATAACACTGCCGCCAAGCTCCAGCATGGCTGCCTCAAAGCTCAGTCTTGTTCTTGTAGACGGCTCAAAGAAAAGCGTTGCAAGCTTTTTTCCTCGGCAAGCATCGGAGTAGCTTTCGGGATGAGCAATAATGTCCTTAGCTGTGGCGATGAGGTCGTTAAGCTCTTGTTCGGAAAAATCCTTTATATCAATGAGACTTCTCATTTGCTATATCCTTTCATTTAATAAGAATACCGTAGGCGATTTAAGCCTTTGCACCGTATACTTCAAGATATTTCTTTATGCGATCAACGTTTTCCTTGTTTGAAGGATCGTTTTCAAGATATTCTATAATATCGTAAACGTCAACTACAGAGTATACAGGGAAGCCGAATTCCTCAGCTATCTCAACCATAGCGCCCTTTTCACCCTGACCCTTTTCCTTGCGGTCAACCATAACGAACGTAGCCGCTACCTTTACGCCGGGCAGGCTCTTCATGATCTCCATGGTCTCGCGGATAGCAGTTCCTGCTGTGATAACGTCCTCAACGATAACTACCTCTTCGCCCTCTTTAGGCTTGTAGCCTACGAAAACGCCGCCCTCACCATGATCCTTTGCTTCCTTTCTGTTGAAGAAGAAGGGAAGATCAAGTCCTTCCTTTGCAAGAGCAATAGAAGCCGATACAGCAATTGAAATACCCTTGTACGCGGGGCCGTAGAGTGCCGCATTCTTCTTTCCGAGCTTTTCAAGATATGCCTTTGCGTAGAATGAGCCGAGCTTGGAGATGTGCTCGCCGGTCTTTATCTCACCCGCATTGATGAAATAGGGAATTTTTCTTCCGCTCTTTGCTGTAAAGTCACCGAATTTGAGCACGCCTGCACTCTCAAGAAACTCAATAAATTCTCTCTTATAGCTTTCCATTTTTATATCTCCTTATTATTTAATCAACAAATTCGCGAACGCAACGCTCGTATGCGGCAACGGGATCGGGAGCCGCTGTGATAGGTCTGCCTACTACTATGTAGTCCGAGCCTATAAGGCGAGCCTGCTCGGGTGTCATAACTCTCTTCTGATCTCCAACGTCACCGTCAGCAAAGCGTACGCCGGGAGTAACGGTTACGAATTGCTTGCCGCAACGCTCGTGAACCTTACCTGCTTCAAGGGGCGAGCAAACAACACCGTCAAGCCCGGAGTTCTTTGCGCACTCCGCATAGTGCATAACAACGTCTGCTATAGGCTTCTCAATGAGCAGATCACTGCGCATTGTATCCTCATCTGTTGATGTAAGCTGAGTTACAGCTATAAGCAAGGGGCGTGTGCCGTCGGGTCTTGTAAGCCCCTCAATAGCGGCACTCATCATGCGCGAGGTGCCTGCGGCGTGGAGGTTTGTCATATCAACGTCAAGGCGTGAAAGCACAGCCATCGACTTTTTTACAGTGTTGGGGATATCGTGAAGCTTGAGGTCAAGGAATATCTTGTGTCCGCGAGCCTTTATCTCACGAACGATACGCGGTCCCTCCGCATAGTAAAGCTCCATGCCGATCTTTACAAACGGCTTTTTGCCTGTGAACTTATCAAGAAATTCAAATGTTTTTTCCGCGCTGTCGAAATCGCACGCAATTATAACGTCTCTTCCCATTTTATATCACCTTTCATAATTAGTCTTTCAGTCTTTAACGGCTCCGATTATATCGGAGAGTGAGGATATGCCGTATTTTTCGCAAACGCGGGGCAGATCCTCGATTATTTTTTTGCACGCAAAGGGGTCAACAAGATTTTGCGCACCTACCTCTACGGCGGTTGCACCCGCGAGCATCAGCTCGATAACGTCCTCAGCCGTGCTGACACCGCCCATGCCGATAACGGGTATCTTTACCGCGTGCGCTACCTGGTATACCATTCTTACGGCAACGGGGAAAATGGCAGGTCCCGAGAAGCCGCCCATTTTATTTGCGATAATGGGTTTCCCGGTTTTCAGATCTATTCTCATGCCGAGCAGAGTGTTGATAAGGCTGATACCGTCAGCCCCTGCCTCCTCGCATGCCTTTGCTATGGAAACTATATCGGTAACGTTCGGGGAAAGCTTGATGAATACGGGCTTTGTCGTAACCGCTTTTACCGCACGTGTTACTTCAGCCGCTGCCTCGGGAGAAGTGCCGAAGCTCATACCGCCGCCGTGAACGTTGGGGCAGCTTACGTTGACCTCAAACCATCCGATCTCGGGGCATCCGTCAAGCATACGGCAGGTGTAGGCGTAATCCTCAACCGAAAAGCCGCTGACGTTAGCCATTACCTTTTTGCTAAAGCAGGAGCGAAGCTTGGGCAGCTCCTCGGAAATAACCTTTTCAACACCGGGGTTCTGAAGTCCTACGGCGTTTATCATGCCGTTTGTACATTCCGCTATTCTCGGTGTGGGATTTCCAAATCTCGGGTCCTTTGTCGTACCCTTAAAGGAGAACGTACCGAGTATGTTGATATCATAAAGCTCTGCGAACTCATATCCGTACCCAAAGGTTCCGCTTGCGGGAATTATGGGATTGTCAAGCGTTATACCTGCAAGCTCTACTTTTAAATCTACCATATTATGTCCTCCTTTTTGAGCACGGGGCCCTCCTTGCATATACGCTTATTGCCGCTCACGGTCTTGCACGAGCAACCCATGCATGCACCGAAGCCGCAGCCCATACGCTCTTCAAAGCTCATCTCACCGGCTGTTTTGGATGCGCGGTAAAGCGCCCTCAGCATAGGCTCGGGGCCGCAGGAGTAGAAATAGGAGTATTCGATACCTGCCATAGCATCGGTAACAAAGCCCTTAACACCCCTCGTTCCGTCAACGGTTGTAACGGTAACGTCAGCACCCAGTGCTCTGAATTCCTCTTCATAGAATACCTCGGAGGCTGTGTTAAAGCCGAGAATAACGCTCACACGCTTTCCTCTTGCCACAAGCTCCTTTGCAAGCTTGTAAAGAGGAGGAACACCGACACCTCCTCCGACAAGCAGAGGAGAGTCACCGGATGCGGATAAGTCATAGCCGTTGCCGAGCCCTGTAAGAACGTCAAGAACCTGTCCCGCTTGCATTTTGCTCATAGCCTCGGTGCCCTTGCCGACTACCTTGTAGATAAGTGTTAGCACGTCACCCTCACAGTCACACACCGAGATAGGGCGGCGCAGATAAAATCCGTCAAGCTTCAGATTTACAAACTGACCTGCCGCAATTCCCGAGGTATCACCCGAGAGGCGCATAAGATACACGCCCGACGAGGTGAGCGCTCGTTTTTCGATTATTTCAAAAAATGTCTGTTTCATGTCACCATCCATAAAAATGTTTTGAGGTTGTACGGCTTTTGCATTACGAATCTATCGTGGATATGCGGATAGTCGTTTCGTCGAGAACGTCGAGGAGTACCTTTACCGTGTCAAGTGAGGTGAAGATCGTTACGTTGCTCTCGGTTGCCGTTTTTCTTATCATATATCCGTCGGATTCGGTACCTATTGCGCCAACGTCACTTGTGTTGATAACGTAGGCAATATGACCCTGACGGATGGACTCGCAGATCTCGTTGCTTCCGTCACCGAGCTTTTTGAGCACGTGAGTGCGGATTCCGTTCTGCTTAAGGAAGTTTGCCGTACCCTCCGTAGCTTCAATGTTGAAGCCGAGGTCGTAGAAGCGGCGGATGAGAGGCAGCGCCTCCTCCTTGTCCTTATCTGCGATGGTTGCAAATACCGTTCCGTAGTTCTGAAGGTGCATGCCCGATGCCTGCAAAGCCTTGTAGAGTGCTCTGTTGAGCTTATCGTCATAACCGATAGCTTCACCCGTGGACTTCATTTCGGGGGAAAGATATGCATCAAGTCCGCGTATCTTGTTGAATGAGAATACGGGAACCTTTACGTACCATCTCTGCTTCTCCTCGGGATATATTCCGAAGATGCCCTGCTCCTTGAGGGATCTGCCGAGTATTACCTCGGTAGCTATATCGGCAAGGCTGTAGCCCGTTGCCTTGGAGAGGAAGGGAACCGTTCTTGACGAGCGGGGGTTTACCTCTATTATGAACACCTCGTCATTTTTGTCTACTATAAACTGAATGTTGTAAAGACCCTTTATTCCGATACCGAGACCGAGCTTTTTCGCATACTGAAGAATAGTGCCCTTGACCTTGTCGGATATGCTGAACGTCGGATATACGCTGATCGAGTCACCGGAGTGGATACCCGTTCTTTCAACCAGCTCCATGATACCGGGAACGAATACGTCTATACCGTCACAGATAGCGTCAACCTCAACCTCTTTACCGATTATATATTTGTCAACAAGCACGGGCTTGTCCTCATCTATCTCAACGGCGGTTTTCAGGTAGTGGCGCAGCTGCTCCTCGTTTGCTACTATCTGCATAGCTCTTCCGCCAAGCACGAAGCTCGGGCGCACAAGCACGGGATAGCCTATGCTGCTCGCAGCGGCAACACCGTCCTCAATCTTTGTTACGGCTCTGCCCTTGGGCTGAGGAATTCCAAGCTCGTTGAGCAGCTTTTCAAACATATCTCTGTTTTCTGCCTTGTCGATAGCTGCACAGTCGGTACCGATTATCTTTATACCGCGGCGCATAAGCGGATCTGCAAGGTTTATCGCGGTCTGTCCTCCGAGAGAGGCGATAACGCCCTCGGGCTGCTCGAAATCAAGTATATTCATAACGTCCTCGGGAGTGAGGGGCTCAAAATACAGCTTGTCAGCGGTAGTATAGTCCGTGGAAACGGTCTCGGGGTTGTTGTTTATTATAATGGACTCATAGCCCGATTTCTTAATAGTGGTAACAGCGTGTACTGTCGAATAGTCGAACTCAACGCCCTGACCTATACGAATGGGCCCTGCACCGAGAACGACTGCCTTTTTCTTATCGGTAAGAATAGAATCGTTCTTTCCGATATATGATGAATAGAAGTACGGGATGTACGCTCCGCTGTGAAGCGTGTCAACCATTCTGAATACGGGCTTGATACCGTTTGCACGTCTGAGGTCTGATATTTCGGTCTCCTTCATGCCCCAGAGCTTTGCAATATAAGGGTCTGAGAAGCCGATGGTTTTCGCTGCCGTGAGAGCCTTGATATCTCCGCGCTTTTCTTTGAGGATGCCTTCCATATCAACGATGGTTTTGAAGCTTTCAAGGAACAGGGGAGTTATAGTGGTAAGCTTGTGAAGCTCATCGAGAGATACACCGCGACGTATGAGCTCTGTAACCGCGAAGAGAGTATCGGATCTGAACTCGGTAACGTAGTCCTTGAGCTCGCTTTCGGACATGCCGTCAAACTTAGCAAGATGCAGGTGGCAAACACCGATCTCAAGAGAACGCACGGATTTGAGTATACATTCGGTCAGAGTTGAGCCGATACCCATAACCTCGCCCGTGGCTTTCATCTGAGTACCGAGCAGGTTAGGAGCGGAGGTGAACTTGTCAAACGGAAATCTCGGAAACTTCGCAACTATATAGTCAAGGCAGGGCTCGTGAATTGCCGTTGTGCCTGCAACCTCTATCTCGTCAAGCGTCATTCCTACGGCTATCTTTGCGGTAACTCTCGCAATGGGGAAGCCGCTCGCCTTCGATGCAAGTGCCGAGGAGCGTGAAACTCTCGGGTTTACCTCGATGAGATAATATTCGCTCGAATAGGGGTTAAGTGCAAACTGAACGTTACATCCACCCTCAATTTTAAGCTCTCTGATTATCTTTATTGCGGAGTCGTTGAGCATTTTAAGATCTTTTTCATTGAGAGAAAGTATGGGAGCAACTACCGCAGAGTCACCTGTATGAACGCCAACGGGGTCTATATTTTCCATACCGCAGATCGTTATGGCATTATCCTTGGAGTCGCGCATTACCTCGAACTCGATCTCCTTATAGCCGCGAACGCTCTTCTCTATCAGCACCTGATGAACAGGCGAGAGAGCAAAGCCGTTCATACCTATCTCAACAAGCTCCTCTTCATTGTTTGCAAAGCCGCCGCCCGTTCCGCCGAGGGTGAACGCAGGGCGCAGAACAACGGGATAGCCGATACGCTCGGCAGCCGCCTTTGCTTCATCAATGCTATAGGTGATTTCGGAGGGGATGGTAGGCTCGCCTATCGACTGGCAAAGCTCCTTGAAAAGCTCTCTGTCCTCAGCTCTTTCGATGCTTTCGCTGCTTGTACCGAGAAGCTCTGTGTGACATTCTTTAAGAATGCCTTTCTTTTCAAGCTGCATTGCAAGGTTAAGCCCCGTCTGTCCGCCGATGCCTGGAACGATAGCGTCGGGCCTTTCGTAACGAAGGATCTTTGCAATGTATTCAAGAGTAAGCGGCTCCATGTAAACCTTGTCCGCAATTGTAGTATCCGTCATGATCGTTGCAGGGTTTGAATTGACGAGAACTACCTCGTAGCCCTCCTCTTTCAGTGCAAGGCATGCCTGAGTTCCCGCATAGTCAAATTCCGCTGCCTGACCGATGATGATAGGACCCGAGCCGATAATAAGGATTTTTTTCAGATCTTTTCTCTTTGCCATTTTTATATTCCTCCAAGATAAATTATTTTTTGTAGACCGCCACACCCTTGTGGAAGGTGACGTAATTTATGCCGAAGAGCTTCATACCCGTAAACGGTGTAGCCCGTCCGAGCGAGAGAAATTCGTTAGGATCAACAGCGTATTCACCGTCAAGCTCCCATAGCGAAAAGTCTCCGTCGGGCACAGGTAGCCCGAAGCGGCGGCGCGGAGCAATTGCAAGCAGCTCTTCAAGCCGTTCTAAGGTTATTATTCCGCTTTTTACAAAATGAGTATACATAGCGGGAAATGCGGTTTCTATTCCCACAACTCCAAATGCGCTTGACTCAAGGCCGCGCGATTTCTCCTCTGCCGAGTGCGGAGCATGGTCTGTCGCTATCATATCTATCGTACCGTCAAGAAGCCCTGCAACAAGAGCCTCTCTGTCCTCTGCCGAGCGCAGGGGCGGATTCATCTTAAAGCGTCCGTCCTCTTCAAGGCAGCTGTCGTCAAGTATAAGGTAGTGCGGCGCAGTCTCACAGGTTATGTCAAGCCCCTCCGCCTTTGCCTGCCTTATCAGTTCAACGCTTTCTTTGGTTGAGATATGGCATACGTGGTAAGCGCAGCCCGTCTCTCGGATAAGCTCTATATCGCGCTTTATCGGACCCCATTCGCTCTCCGAGCAAATTCCGCGATGCCCGTGCGCTGCCGCGTACTCTCCGTCATGAATATATCCGCCGCGGAGCAGGGAATTGTCCTCGCAGTGCGCAACTATGATCTTGCCAAGATCTTTGGCGCGGAGCATTGCCGCACGCATCAGCTCTCTGTCCTGCACGCCACGTCCGTCATCCGAAAAAGCGATAGCCAAGGGTGCGAGCCCCTCCATATCCGAAAGCGTCTCGCCTGCCTGCTTTACGGTTATTGAAGCATAAGGATAAACCTCTATCACAGCATCGCGCTCAATTATCCTTATCTGTTCGCCTATATGCTCGACAGAGTCGGGCACGGGATTGAGGTTTGGCATGGTAAATACGGTTGTATATCCACCTCTTGCAGCAGCAAGCGAGCCTGCCTTTACCGTTCCTTTATAAGAAAAACCCGGCTCGCGAAAATGAACGTGCACATCGCAAAAACCGAGTAATGAAATATATGATTTGGATTTGGGAACAGAAGCGGAAAAAGAGGACAAAATACCCATTGCCTTGTCGGTCATCTTGTCGCTGCACATTATGTTGTCGCAAATCTTCTTCATAACAACGCTCCTCAAGTTATTTTATATATTTTATCACTAATTTATATATTTGTCAAGTGTATATATTGACAAAGTTTGAATAAAATGCTACGCGGCTATTTGTTTATTTTTTATTTTTTATTTTTGTACAGAATACTCACAACGTTAATTTCAAAAAAGCAAGAGAAAGAACTGTAAAAATACATCTATTATATTAACAAATTGTGAATTTTGATTTTTTTGAAAAAAATTGAATACTTTTGAACGCGAAAATAGGTATTAAATAATATGGGGAATTCAGTGGGTGATAAGCTGTGAAAAAATTATGCAATTAACTGCGTTGCTTTTACTTGTGGCTATTTTATTTACAGCTTTCAGCTCATGTGGCGAAAGCTGTGATACAGATCCTATTCAACCGGAAAAACCGTCTATTAAAGAACTTCACTACGATAATCAGAAGATAAGAAGCCCTTTCTGTAAAAGAAGAATAATTTATGGCGGAACATACGATGATGAAATGAAAGTAAGCTCCAAAAAGCAGAATTCAAGCGTTGACTTTGAGAGCGCCCATGCATATTTGCCTATTGATGACGTTACTATCGACGTGTATTATGGATGGTGCAAAACGAAAATGAAAATATACAAGCTCATGCACTTAGCGATTGCCGCAGGAAATTACTTATCGGATGAATACTTCAGAAACACAGAGTTTAACGAGAAAGCTTATAGAGACGAATACACGTTTACACCGATGAAAAATTCGGATGGCAAATACACAAAATCGGTCGTAACAAAGCCCGACGGAACGCAGGACATATATGGGGAATGATTTGGCAAAAGCAGAATGAATTCTTCCTCCGAATTAGTAAAAAACAAGCAGAGCAAGCGCGGAGAGAAAATCCTTCCGTTCTTGCTCTGCTTGTTTAAAGATTATAAGTAACTCAGAATAGTCCCGTGATCTTTCCGCTCTCGTCAACGTCTATTTTGAGAGCCGAGGGAGCCTTGGGCAGACCCGGCATCGTCATAATATCGCCTGTGAGAACAACAACGAAGCCGGCTCCTGCGCTTACCTTGACGTTCTTGATAGTCACGGTAAAGCCGCTCGGAGCACCGAGCTTTGTAGGATTGTCGGAGAATGAATACTGAGTTTTTGCCATGCATACGGGGAGCTTATCGTAGCCGTACTTCTCAAGCGTAGCTATCTGCTTTGCCGCAGCGGGGAGTATGGATATACCGTCACCGCCGTAAATGCGCTTTACAACAGCCTCGATCTTCTCGGGTATCGAAAGCTTTTCGTCGTAGCAGTAGGTGAAGTCTCCCTTCTCCTCTTCGCAAAGACGTACGACCTCTTTCGCAAGAGCCTCACCGCCACGGCCGCCATCTGCCCATACGGTGGAGAGAACAACGTTTACACCGAGCTTCTTGCACTCGTCTATTATCAGTTCTATCTCGGCATCCGTGTCGGTCGGGAAGCGGTTTACCGCAACTACCGAGGGGAGCTTATATACGTTCCTGATGTTGGAAACGTGGCGCAGAAGATTAGGTATGCCTGCTTTAAGGGCGTCAAGGTTTTCCGTGCCAAGCTCGGTTTTTGCAACGCCTCCGTGCATCTTGAGTGCGCGCACGGTAGCGACTATAACTACAGCCGATGGGGTAAGACCTGCTTTTCTGCACTTGATGTCAAGAAACTTTTCCGCACCGAGGTCTGCACCGAAGCCTGCCTCGGTGATAGCGTAATCCGAAAGCTTCATCGCCATTTTTGTTGCGATGACCGAGTTGCAGCCGTGCGCAATGTTTGCGAACGGGCCGCCGTGTACGAACGCGGGCGTACCCTCAAGAGTCTGCACGAGGTTGGGCTTCAGTGCATCCTTGAGCAGTGCCGCCATGGCACCCGTGGCACCGATGTCGCCGGCGGTAACGGGCTTCTCGTCATAGGTGTAGGCAACTACGATCTGCGAGAGCTTTTCTTTAAGGTCGGAAATGGAGCTTGCAAGGCAGAATACAGCCATTATCTCGGAGGCAACCGTGATGTCAAAGCCGTCCTCACGGGGTACACCGTTGACTCTTCCGCCAAGACCGTCGGTAACAAAGCGGAGCTGGCGGTCATTCATATCAACGCATCTTTTCCACGTGATACGCCTCGGGTCGATGCCGAGGGCATTACCCTGATAAATGTGATTGTCAAGCATAGCGGCAAGGAGATTGTTAGCCGCACCGATAGCGTGGAAATCTCCCGTAAAGTGGAGATTTATATCCTCCATCGGAACGACCTGAGCATAGCCACCGCCTGCCGCACCGCCCTTAATACCGAACACGGGTCCGAGGGAAGGCTCACGCAGAGCCACGGAAACCGATTTGCCGAGTCTCTTCATACCGTCGGCAAGTCCTATCGTTGTAGTGGTCTTTCCCTCGCCTGCGGGGGTGGGGGTTATAGCGGTGACAAGCACAAGCTTGCCGCACTCTCTTTTGCTGTCGTTCAGCAATGAGTAGTTGACCTTTGCCTTGTATTTTCCGTAAAGCTCAAGATATTCATCGGGAATACCTGCTGCCTCGGCAATTTCTGTTATCGGGCGGAGCGTTGCGCTCTGAGCTATTTCTATATCGGATAAAAATGCCATTTTTAAATTCTCCTTTCGTATAGAGCATCGTTTATGCAGTTTAAGAGTGCTTGAAATAATCAACGGCAGACAGGAACATCTTCATATCAAATTCACCGATAACGTTCTTGTAAAGTCCGTTGCCGATACGCTCGCTGTGACCCATCTTACCGAGAACTCTTCCGTCGGGAGAGGTTATGCCCTCGATAGCAAAGGTGGAGCCGTTGGGATTGTAGCGTATATCAGACGTGGGATTTGCGTCAAGATCTACGTACTGAGTCGCGATCTGACTGCATTTTGCAAGGCGGAGTGCCTCCCCTTCTGAACAGAGGAATTTACCCTCGCCGTGCGAGATCGGAACTGTATATACGTCACCAACGTTAGTGTACGAAAGCCATGGAGACATATTCGAAGCAATTCGTGTTCTCACCAGCTTTGACTGGTGGCGCGAAATATTATTAAAGGTAAGAGTAGGTGCGTTTTCATCCGCATCTATTATTCTTCCATAAGGAACAAGCCCGAGTTTGACAAGAGCCTGGAAGCCGTTGCAGATACCGCACATAAGTCCCGATCTTTCACCGAGAAGCGAATGTATCTGTTCCTTAACTGCCTCGTTACGGAAGAATGCCATAATGAACTTACCTGAGCCGTCAGGCTCGTCACCGCCCGAGAAACCGCCGGGAACGAATACTATCTGAGATACTTTGAGCTTCGCGGCAAAGTCCTCGGTGCTCTTTATAATTCCGTCCTTTGTGAGGTTGTTTATAACGAATATCTCAGCCTCAGCACCAGCATCGCGCATTACCTTTGCGGTATCAAATTCGCAGTTCGTGCCAGGAAATACGGGAATAAGCACGCGGGGCTTAGCCTGCAATACCGTGGGGGCGGAAAGCTTCTTTTCAGCCTTGAAGCTGAATGCCTCGTAGGTCTTATTGCTCTTTTTCTCGCGGCAGGGGAATACGCTCTCAAGTCTGCCTTCGTAAATATCGGCAAGCTTGCTCATGCAAATGCTTTCGTTTTTGTAAGTAATTTGACTATTATTGTTTACAAAACCGATAACTTTTCCGTCTGCGTCGCAATCGGTCTCAATAAGGAATGAACCGTAATTGTAGCCGAACATATCGTTAAGTGTAACACTTTTGTCAAAGTCAAAGCCGAAGCCGTTACCGATACACATTTTGTATACCGCCTCAGCGATACCGCCGAACGTGGGAGTGTATGCGGAGTAAACCTTGCCCGCTCTCATAAGGGCTGTTACCTTACCGTAAAGGGCAATGAGGGAGTCTGCCGTGGGGAGATTATCCTCACCGTATTCGGGAGTGAGGAGTACAAGCTTGTTGCCTGCTGCCTTGAAGTCGTTGGTGATGACCTCGTTGGTTTTGCCTGTAGTTACGGCAAAGGAAACAAGCGTCGGAGGAACGTCTATATTCTCGAACGAGCCGCTCATGGAGTCCTTGCCGCCGATAGATGCGATGCCGAGGTCCATTTGTGCGCGGAATGCACCGAGGAGTGCCGCCATGGGCTTGCCCCATCTTGCCGCATCCTTGCCGGGCTTTTCAAAATATTCCTGGAAGGTAAGATATACGTCCTCGAACGATGCACCGTGAGCTATGAGCTTTGATACGCTCTCCACTACCGCAAGGTATGCCGAGTGGTAGGGGCTCTTTTCAGCTATGTAGGGGTTGTAGCCCCAAGCCATGAACGAGCAGTCGTCGGTATGCTTTTCTTCAACCGATATCTTATGTACCATTGCCTGAATGGGTGTTTTCTGATGCTTGCCGCCAAAGGGCATAAGCACTGTTCCCGCACCGATGGTTGAGTCAAAACGCTCGGAAAGTCCTCTCTTTGAGCAAACGTTGAGATCTCCGACGAGCTTTGTAAAGCCCTCGGTGAAATCGGTTGGGATGCTTGCCTTGAATTCTTCCGCCTTGGCAGGTGCGATATCTATATGCTTTTCGGCACCGTTGGAGTTAAGGAACTCGCGCGAGAGGTCTACGATAGTTTTACCGTTCCATCTCATGCGAAGTCTCTTTTCCTCTGTAACGGTTGCAATAACCGTTGCTTCAAGGTTTTCCGAGAGTGCAAGAGCGAGGAATTTATCTACGTTTTCAGCCTCAACAACAACAGCCATTCTCTCCTGGGATTCGCTTATTGCAAGCTCGGTTCCGTCAAGACCCTCGTACTTTTTTGGAACGCGGTTGAGGTCTATGTCAAGTCCGTCTGCAAGCTCGCCTACTGCAACCGATACACCGCCTGCGCCAAAGTCGTTGCAGCGCTTGATGAGCTTTGTAGCGTTGGGATTTCTGAACAGCCTTTGCAGCTTTCTTTCCTCGGGGGCGTTCCCCTTTTGCACCTCGGCACCGCAGGTTTCAAGAGAGGTGAGCGTGTGCTTTTTCGATGAGCCTGTAGCACCGCCGCAGCCGTCTCTTCCCGTTCTTCCGCCAAGCAGGATGACTATATCGCCGGGGTCGGGACATTCGCGGCGAACGTTTTCTTCGGGAGCCGCTGCGATAACCGCACCGATCTCCATTCTCTTTGCCGCATAGCCGTCATGATAAAGCTCGTCTACCATACCCGTGGCAAGTCCTATCTGGTTGCCGTATGAGGAATAGCCTGCCGCCGCCGTCTGAACTATCTTTCTTTGAGGAAGCTTGCCCTTTATCGTCTCGGATACGGGGCGTGTCGGATCTGCTGCACCTGTAACGCGCATTGCCGCGTATACGTAGGATCTTCCCGAAAGAGGATCGCGGATAGCTCCGCCGATACAGGTAGCCGCACCGCCGAAGGGCTCTATTTCTGTCGGGTGGTTGTGAGTTTCGTTTTTGAAGAGCAACAACCAAGGCTCGCTCTTTCCGTCAACCTCTATCTCGATCTTTACCGTGCAGGCATTGATCTCCTCGGACTCGTCAAGCTTGGGAAGCTTACCCTTTACCTTGAGGTATCTTGTGGCAAGAGTTGCAATATCCATAAGATTTTGGGGCTTGGTGCGTCCAAGCTCGGCTCTTGCTGCAATATAGCGGTTGTATGTATCCTCAAGGAGCTTGTCCTCAAACTTAACACTGTCTATAGTGGTGAGGAACGTGGTGTGGCGGCAATGGTCAGACCAATAGGTATCTATCATACGAATCTCGGTGATAGTGGGGCATCTGCCCTCTGTCTTGAAATAGCTTTGACAGAACGTAATATCGTCAATATCCATTGCAAGCCCGTAGGTAGCGATAAATCCGAACAGATCGTCACGGTCAAGAGAAAGGAAGCCGTCAAGCGTTGCAACCTCTGTCGGAATATCGTAATTCATAATGAGCGTCTCGGGAAGAGAAAGAGAAGCTTCTCTTGCCTCAACAGGGTTAATAACGTATTTCTTTATTTCGGCAAGCTCGGCATCGGTAATATCACCGCGAAGCAGATAAACCTTTGCCGTTCTTATCGTCGGGCGCTCGTCACAGGACATGATCTGTATGCACTGTGCCGCCGAATCCGCTCTCTGATCGAACTGTCCCGGCAGATATTCAACCGCAAAGGCGAGATACCCATCGGTGGATATATCCCTTGTCGCAATATCGAGCTGAGGCTCGGAGAATACTGTGTCAATCGCCTCGTTGAAAAGCTTTTCGGTGATATTGTCGGCATCGTAGCGGTTAAGTATGCGAACTTCTTCAAGCGAGCTGATGCCAATAAGCCCTTTCAGCTCTGAGCACAGCGATCTTGATTCGTTCGCGAGCTCGGGCTTTTTTTCTACGTAAATTCTGTAAACCATAGTCAGTTTGTCTCCTTTGCCATAAGTGCTCTCTTGCCGATATCGCGACGATAAAAGGCATTTTCAAAGTGAATTTGTTCTACAAGAGAATATGCGCCCCGAATGGCAGCTTCAAGCGTTTCTGCGGTCTCGGTAACACCGAGAACTCTTCCGCCCGAGGTAACTATTCCGCCATCGGTGCTCTTAGCTCCCGCAACGTAGACCTTGGGTACTATTGCCTCGGGTATCGAGATCGGGAAGCCCTTTTCATAGTGAGAGGGATAGCCCTCGGATGCCATAATTACGCAGCACGCGCTCATATCGGAGAATTTAACCTCGGTATCTGCAAGCGTACCGTTCGTTGTGCTTTGCATAACGGTGAGCAGATCGCTTTCAAGAAGCGGCAGAACGACCTGAGTCTCAGGGTCTCCGAATCGGCAGTTGTATTCTATAACCTTAGGGCCGTCCTTGGTTATCATAAGTCCGAAGTAAAGGCAACCCTTGAACTCTCTGCCCTCGGCAGCCATTGCACGGATCGTAGGTATGAATATTTTTTCCATACACTCGAGCGCTACCGCATCCGCATAGTAAGGGTTGGGAGCTACCGTTCCCATGCCACCCGTGTTAAGTCCCTCGTCACCGTCACGTGCGCGCTTGTGGTCCTGAGAGGACACCATGGGAACTACGGTCTTTCCGTCTGTGAAAGAAAGCACAGAGACCTCGGGACCCTCAAGAAATTCCTCGATAACGATATTGCTTCCGCTCTCTCCGAAAACCTTATCCTCCATCATGGAGCGCACTGCCGCGTAAGCCTCCTCACGCGTCATGGCAATGATAACACCCTTTCCGAGTGCAAGCCCATCTGCCTTGATAACGGTGGGAATGGGAGCGGTCTTTAAGTATTCAAGGGCATCCGCAGCATTGTCGAAGACCTCGTACTTCGCTGTGGGGATACCGTATTTTTTCATAAGATTTTTGGAGAACACCTTGCTTCCCTCAATTATAGCAGCAGCCTTTGTGGGGCCGAAGCAGGGAATACCGACCTCGGTAAGAGCGTCAACACAGCCGAGCACAAGCGGATCGTCGGGAGCAACTATGCAGTAGTCTATATTCTTTTCTTTTGCAAATTCCACTATTTTTGGAATATCCTTTGCTCCTATATCAACGCATACGGCATCCCGCTCGATACCGCCGTTGCCGGGAAGAGCGTAAATTTCGGTAACGGAGCTGTTCTCCTTTACCTTTTTTATGATGGCGTGCTCTCTGCCGCCACCGCCTACAACAAGTATCTTCATTAAAATCTCTCCGAATTTATTAGTGATGGAACAGGCGCATTCCCGTAAATGCCATTGTCATACCGTATTTATTCGCACATTCGATAACAAGATCGTCGCGTATGGAGCCGCCGGGCTCTGCAATATACTTAACTCCGGTCTTCTTTGCGCGCTCTATGTTGTCGCTGAAGGGGAAGAACGCATCGGAGCCGAGTGCAACACCGTCAAGCGATGCAAGATATGAAGCCTTTTCCCCTGCGGTGAGGGGCTCGGGTCTTTCGGTGAAGTATTTCTGCCAATTGCCCTCTGCGCAAACGTCCTCTTCGTTTCCGTTGATATATCCGTCGATAACGTTATCTCTGTCGGGTCTGCCGAGAGTATCCTTAAAGGGCAGAGCGAGCACCTTGTCATGCTGGCGCAAAAACCAGGTATTCGCCTTGTCACCCGCGAGGCGTGTGCAATGTATTCTTGACTGCTGACCCGCACCGACACCGATAGCCTGACCGTCTATAGCATAGCAAACCGAGTTCGACTGGGTGTATTTGAGTGTGATAAGCGCGATTATAAGATCGCGTACCGCCTCGCTCGGCATATCCTTCGATGAGGTAACGATATTGGAGAGCAGAGCACTGTTTATCTCAAAGTTGTTTCTGCCCTGTTCAAAGGTAATTCCGAACACCTGCTTTGTCTCGATAGCGGCAGGTACGTAATCGGGGTCTATTTTAACTATATTATAGTTTCCGTTTCTCTTGGTCTTGAGAATTTCAAGTGCCTCAGGCTCATAACCGGGCGCTATAACACCGTCGGAAACCTCTCTTTTTATGAGCTTTGCCGTTGTAACGTCGCAAACGTCCGAGAGCGCTACCCAGTCACCGAACGAACACATTCTGTCTGTTCCTCTCGCTCTTGCATAGGCAGAGGCAAGGGGAGAGTCGTCAAGCCCCTCTATATCATCGACAAAGCACGCACGCTTAAGCTTTTCGGAAAGCTTTATGCCGACAGCCGCAGAAGTAGGGCTGACGTGCTTGAAGGACGTGACCGCGGGTAGTCCAAGCGCGGCTTTAAGCTCCTTTACAAGCTGCCATGAATTGAATGCATCAAGGAAATTTATATATCCGGGTCTGCCGGAGAGTATTTCGATAGGAAGCTCCCCACCGTCCTCCATAAATATACGCGAGGGCTTCTGGTTGGGGTTACAGCCGTATTTAAGTTCAAATTCTTTCATAAATATTATGTTCCTTTATACAGTGTTATGAGAAAAGCGTTATGCGTTTTTGTTTATCATTCTTGACGTTTGCTCTCCGCTTTCAAGGTCGGTGTAACGAACGTACAAAGAGATCTTGTTATCCTCGTCAAGCGCGTTCCAGAGAGTGTTCGTGAATTCATCGATACAGTTGGGAATAGCAACACGCTCAGGCTCACCCTGGAAGGTGGGGATCGGGTTGCCGTCACAAACATAGGTATGTATGAAATGTCCGAGACCGGGTAGTGAGGGATAGGAGAAGGTGTATCTGTTGCATGCAGTTCCCTCACTGTCGGCACTCTTGAGTATGCTCATCTCGTACGTAAAATCGCCCTTTCCGAAGGTTATCATACCGCTTATTCTGGGGGTGAGGTTAGGCGCATCTGGCTCGAACTCACGTGCGGTGAGAGCCGTGCTGAACGAAAGACCGTTTTTGAGTCCTTCAAAAACAGTGTCCGTCTGATCTCCGTTGGTTACTATAAGCTTGTTCTCGTAAGTGCGAAGAGCAGCATATATGATAAGACTTGGATCCTCAACCTTAGATGCATCGTACGGCTCTGTGAAGATAGCACCGTCTCTTTCCTTGAAGATGCGGTTTCTGCTGTTAGCACTTCTTCCCATGATGAAATAAGCCGTTACTGCATGCTTAGCATCCGCGCTCTTACCTATAACAATGCCGCGGCCAACGTAAGAATTACCGGCGATAAGCTCACCGATATCGTTTATCTTGTAGATGTTCATTATAGTCGTGACCTTTCGTATTTTATTGTTTTTCCCGAAGAAGCTGATCGCATACCCGCTCACAGGAGAGAGGTAGTATCTTCCACTCGGCTATCCTCATAACACGCTTTTGCAGAGTTTCAGGCGTGTCACATTCTCTTATCTTAACAGGCTTTTGCATGATTATCCTGCCACCGTCGGGTATCTCGTTGACGAAATGAACCGTCGCCCCCGTTACCTTGACACCGTACGCGAGTGCTGCCTCGTGAACGCGCAGACCGTAGAAGCCCTGACCGCAGAATGCGGGGATAAGAGAGGGATGTACGTTTATTATTCTCTCGGGATAGCGGCGCGTAAACCGTTCGGAAAGTATGGACATGAAGCCTGCGAGAACTATAAGCTCAATTCCGCGGCACTCAAGCTCCGCTATGAGCCGCTCCTCAAACGCCTCGGGGCTGCCGCATTCCTTTTTTGTTATGGTGATATGCTCTATACCGGCATTCTCCGCACGCGTGAGGGCATACGCCCCCACAACGTTGGATATGACGAGAGATATTTTACCGCTCTTGATAATGCCGTTCTTTTCCGCCTCTATAAGCGCACCCAGATTTGTACCGCCGCCCGAGACAAGAACCGCAATCTTTATCGGCTCTCTCATATAAGCTGCACCTTTTCCTCGGAGGCAACTATTTCACCGATAACGTAAGCGTCCTCACCGCTCGCGCGAAGTATCTCAACAGCACGCTCGGCATCCTCTTTTGCAACTACTACGCTCATGCCGACACCCATATTGAAGGTGTTGAACATATCATGCTCGTCAATATCGCCGACAGATTGCAGGAGCTTGAATATAGGAAGTATCCTGATATCGGATTTTCTGATCTTTACACCGAGTCCATCGGGGATAGATCTCGGCATATTCTCATAGAAGCCGCCGCCAGTTATGTGCGATACACCCTTTACCTTTACCTCGTTGAAGAGAGCAAGCATGGGCTTTACGTAAATTTTTGTGGGAGTAAGAAGCGTTTCACCGAGAGACTTGCCGCCAAGCTCTGCAACGGGTGCTTTAAGGTCGCACTTTTCAACGTCAAATACCTTTCTTACAAGTGAGAAGCCGTTGGAATGTACACCAGAGGAGGGGAGAGCTATCATAACGTCTCCCGCTTTCATCGTGCTTTTGTCAATAACGTTCTCTCTGTCAACGATACCTACGGAGAAACCGGCAAGGTCGTATTCGTCGATAGGATAGAAGCCGGGCATCTCCGCTGTCTCACCGCCGATAAGCTCGCTTCCGGATTGAACGCAGCCCTCAGCGATACCGCTTACTATATCAGCGATCTTTTCGGGGAAGTTCTTGCCGCATGCGATATAATCAAGGAAGAAGAGGGGCTTTGCACCGCAGCAGATAACGTCGTTGACACACATTGCAACGCAGTCTATACCTACAGTGTCATGCTTGTCCATAAGGAAAGCCAGCTTAAGCTTCGTTCCTACGCCGTCAGTACCCGAAACGAGTATTGGATTTTTATAGCCCGTAAGATCGAGGGCGAAAAGTCCGCCAAAGCCGCCGATGTCGGCAGAATTGCCGTTTACCATCGTGCGTGCAATATGTTTTTTCATAAGCTCAACAGCCTTGTAGCCAGCGGTGATATCAACGCCTGCTGCTGCGTAGCTGTCGGATTTGGATTGCATATTCATAGTCATTATTCCTTTCCATTCCAGCAATAGGTGCAAAGCTTGCACGGATCTATGCCGATTGCTTTTATTATTCCGTCCAGTGATTGGAAATCGAGAGTTGCGAAATGAAGCTGCTCGCAAATAGTCTTACGCAAACGCTTTCCTCGCTCGCTTGAGCCGTCCGAGTATTCTTCAAGGTGTGAGAAGCCCTCCTCACCCTCAAGCTCAAGGATAGTGCGTCGCGCAATGAGGTCGAGCTCACTTGTCGAGCGCGAGAAGCTGAGATATTTACAGCCGTACATGATAGGGGGGCAAGCCGATCTCATGTGTACGGATTTTGCTCCGTTGTCGTATAGGAAATCTACCGTTTCTTTGAGCTGTGTACCTCTTACTATCGAGTCGTCAACGAACAAAAGGTCCTTACCCTCAATGAGGTCGTGAACGGGAACCATTTTCATTTTTGCGACCTTTTTTCTGTCAGCCTGCTTTGCCGTCATAAAGCTTCTCGGCCAGGTGGGAGTATACTTTATGAACGGACGGGTAAACGGGAATTTACTGCCGTTGGCATAGCCTATCGCGTGCGGAGTGCCGGAGTCGGGAACACCGCTGACAGAGTCAAGCTGTAAATCCTTGTGTATTTCCTTGTCTTTTTTCGCCATAAGCTCACCGTTGCGGTATCTCATGGTCTCAACGTTTATGCCCTCGTAGCTTGACGTCGGATAGCCGTAGTACGACCAGAGAAAGGCGCATATACGCATCTCTTCTTTGGCAGGCGCGAGCTGTACGCACTCCTCGGCTGAAAATTCAACTATCTCAGCGGGGCCAAGCTCCTTTTCTATTGTGAAGCCGAGCTTTTGCGCGGCAAAGGATTCGAACGTAGCGCAATAACCGTCGTCATTTTTTCCGATGAGCACGGGAATTCTGCCGAGGCGGTCTCTCGCCGCGATAATGCTACCGTCATTCTTCAGGATAAGTATGTTTGCGGTTCCCCTGATATTTTCCTGCGCAAACTGTATACCCTCACTAAAGGAGTCCTTTTGGTTAATAAGTGCGGCAATAAGCTCTGTGGAATTTATAGCACCGCCCGTCATGGCATCAAAGTGAACACCGCTCTTTGAAAAATACTTTTCAATAAGCTCGTCCGAATTGTTTACAATGCCTATTGTCGATATGGCGTACGTTCCGAGCCTTGATCTTATCAGCATGGGCTGAGGATCGCTGTCGCTTATACTGCCTATTGCGGAATTTCCGCGCATTTCTCCGAGCACGTGCTCAAATTTGGTACGGAACGGAGAGTTTTCTATATTGTGAATTATTCTCTGCAGTCCGATCTCGGTATCGTAAGCCGCCATTCCCGCACGGCGCGTGCCGAGGTGAGAATGATAGTCTGTACCGAAAAATACGTCAATGATCGCATCCTGCCGAGATGCTATTCCGAAAAATCCACCCATATTTCAAATCCGTTTCTGAAATTATGCGAAGAACAGCTCCGAGAGGGTCATAGGATCTATGTACTCACCGTTCTTGTAAACGCGCATATTTCCCGAAGCTATCTCGTCGATGAGCATAACCCCACCGTTTTTATCGTAACCGAACTCAAACTTAATATCGTAAAGAACAAGACCCTTTTCCAGAAGATCGTCGGCAACTATCTTTGTTATCTTCTGGGTCATGAGCTTGATGTCGTCATACTGCTCGCTTGTCATTACACCAAGGTCAACAAGACCGTCCTTCGTAACGAGCGGATCGCCCTTTGCATCGTTCTTGAAGGTCGTTTCAACGTAAGCGGGGAGATCTGCGCCCTCTTCGATGTAATCGCTATAGCGGCGGTAGAAGCTTCCCACTGCCTTGTGGCGGCAAATTACCTCAAGTCCTTTTCCGAAGGGCTTTGCGGGGAGAACCTCCATGGTTGTGTTTTTAAGATCCGCGCTGATGTAGTGCGTCTTGATGCCTGCCGCGTTGATCTTTTCAAAGAAATAGATGGACATACGAAGGTTTACGTCGCCAACGCCCTCAATAGTAAGACCTACAGAGTTCTCGCCGGGATCGAACACACCGTCTTTTCCTGTGCAGTCATCCTTGAATTTGAGCAGATAATTGCCGTTTTCAAGTGCGAATACGTCCTTTGTTTTTCCTGTGTAAACGAGTGTCTTGTTCATTGCTTTTACTCCTTTATGTAAATAATTTTTATTTCTTATTAAGCTCTGCCGTAAGCTCAGCATCCTTTTTGAGCACGGCTTCCTTGTCCGCTGCACGCTTTGCATCGAGCTTCAGAGCCAGCTCACCGTCACAAACGGCAAGTATCTCTATAGCGAGCAGAGCGGCATTTGCCGCACCGTCGATAGCAACGGTCGCAACCGGTATGCCCGTGGGCATCTGAACCGTTGAAAGAAGCGCATCCAGACCGTCAAGATTAGTGGATTTGCAGGGGATGCCTATTACGGGGAGAGTAGTATTTGCTGCAACCGCGCCTGCAAGGTGCGCCGCCATACCTGCCGCAGCGATGATCGCACCGAAACCGTTTGCACGCGCATTAACCGAAAAGTCACGCGCCTCCTCGGGTGTTCTGTGTGCGGAAAAAATGTGTACCTCGTAGGGCACTGCAAAACTATCAAGCACGTCGATAGCCTTTTTTACAATAGGCATATCGCTCGCGCTGCCCATGATTATTCCGATCTTCTTCATTTGTTTTATCCTTTCATACGGTTTTATTATCAAAAGATGCCGCTTTCGCAAAAAAGGCGCACTATTCCGTAAAAAAATAAGGGGAATAGGTGCGCCCAGACGGTCGGCAATATGGATTCCTGCTCCACTGTGGTAAATCCCACAATAATCCGTCAGTCGCAGAAACCTTTCAAATACTTTAATATTTTATCATAGATAATTAGCTTTGTCAAGAAATTAAAGTAAATAACTTTATTTTCTACAAATTACATCAAAGAGCGATTTTGAGTCGGTAAAATTTATGCATTTTTCGACAAAAAGAAAACCCGAGCCTAAGCTCGGGAAGTTCCTTAGTCTGCAAGGAATGTGATCTTATTGGAAGTGATCTCTGTTACAAGGTCGATAATCCAGAATATACCGTTACCGATACCTGTAAAGAGAGCAAGAATACCAACTACGAGAGTAACGATATTCTTTGTCTCAAGGAACTTAACGATTCTGTAAACACCGCCTACAACAGCACCCAAAATGATCTGAATAAGGATCTTAGCGATCTTGGGAAGCGATTCATAAGTAGCGGTAAGTGAAGACTTAGCCATTGGAGCATCCTCCTTTATGTATTTTTTTGGTATCTTGATTATACCATAAGACGTTGAGAAAATCAATAGTTTTCGCTCAAATTGTTAACTTTTGTTAAATTCGGTAGCTTCACCTATGCGCTTTTCCGAAAATAAACGAGAGGTCAAGCTGAGATATGACAACCGATATGAAAACTATGGCGCAGCCTACGTATTCTCTTGCGCTAAGAACTTCTCCGAGTATGAGTGCCGATGCAACGGCACCTATTACCGATTCGAGTGAGAGCACTATCGAGGCAACCGCAGGATGGGTGTTCTTTTGCCCTATTATCTGCAAGGTGTATGCAATTCCGCTTGAGCCTACACCGAGGAAAAGTATCTCGGGTATACATTCGCTCACGGTGGCAAACGAGCCGATGCCCTCAAATATCAAGGAGCCGGCGAAAGAGAACAGCGAAACAGTGAAGAACTGTATGAGCGAGAGGCGCACACAGTCACAGCTTGCGGCAAAGTGATCTATCGTCATTATTTGTACCGCATAAACGAAAGCACAGGCGAATACAAGAAGATCGGCGGGCAATACCGAAAGATCATCCTTGATGCATAAGAGATAGAAGCCTATAACCGATATACCCACACCGAGCCACACGTTCAGCGGAGATTTCCTTTTGAATATCAGCGCGTAGATCGGAACTATTACGACGTACAGTGCCGTGATGAAGGATGCCTTTCCCGCATCGGTTCCGTTTATCCCTGCCTGTTGCAGAGCGGTGGCGGTGAAAAGCGAGATGCCGCAAAGTATTCCGCCGACAAGCTCACGCCTTGTGACGTCTATTCCGCGTGAGGAAAAGAGCTTTCTTTCATTTTTCGAAAGCCTATCAAAGAGCATTACGGCAGGTATGAGAACTATTGCCGCTATGATGCTTCTTGACGTGCAAAGAGCAAAAAGCGATACCGATGAGGCGGCTTTCTGAGCAACGAAGGCTATTCCCCAGATAAACGCCGCAAAAAACAGCATAAGCGGTGAGATGATTTTTTTCATTTTTATTCCTTTGACGTATTATGCCACGAGGGCTCGGTCAAATATTTTAGCACACAAGTGCTTCGATGTCAAGCCCCGGGAATAATGGCTATACCGTCATATACCGACTCAAAGCAATCTACCGAGGACGGTACTTCAAATCTTACACCGTCTATTTTGATAAAACGCGAGAAATCGTAGGTGTAGGTAGAGAGAGGGCGGCGGAATGCATCGTCCGTCTGCGCGGCAACAAGAATATCGTCATCCTCAAAGCCTACTATTATCAGGGTATGATAGTAGCCGTCCGCTTCTCTGCCGAGCTGTATGGCATCGCCTATCTCGCACTCATCTGAACCGACCTCTCTGCCGTAGGGGCCAACGCCTTGATTTTGAGTCATGAAATTGTAGAAATATTCAACTCCAGTCCATGCGGGTGCTCTTTCGTCCAGCGATATGTAATACCATCCGAACGTTTTCGTGTAATTCATTTTACAGCTTCCGGCGTATATGCACTGCGAAACAAAATTCGTGCAGTTGCCGCCGATACCGCGGAAATCTCCGAATACGGGGTTTTGAGAAAAGGCATATCTTTCCGCGTACATCACCGCCTTGGTTCTTTCGTATTCTCGTGTTACAAGCATAAAAAACTCCGTTTTTTCTTTGTTTTCTTACATTTCAGTATATGACGGTACACTCCCGATTGATACCGTCTGCAATAAGTTTCGGCAAATTATCCATACCGCTTGACATTTCTTTCACAATGTTGTATAATATATTCGAAGAGCAACAGCTCTTTAATAAGAAAATAAATGTGAGGACACACCAATGAACAGATTTGTACTTAACGAAACATCCTATCACGGAAAGGGTGCGATATGCGCTATTCCCGATGAGATCAAAGCAAGAGGCTTTGCAAAGGTGCTTGTAGCATCTGACCCCGACCTTATCAAATTCGGTGTAACAAAGAAAGTTACCGACGTTCTCGATGCGGCAGGTATCGCGTACTCCGTATTCTCCGATATCAAGCCCAATCCCACTATTGAAAACGTACAGGCGGGCGTTGAGGCATTCAAGGCTTGCGGTGCTGATTGCATAGTTGCTATCGGCGGCGGCTCTTCCATGGACACCGCAAAGGCTGTAGGTATCATAATCACCAACCCCGAGTTTGCTGACGTACGTTCGCTTGAGGGTGTTGCTCCCACTAAGAATAAATGCGTTCCGATCATCGCAGTTCCCACAACCGCAGGTACTGCGGCAGAGGTTACTATCAACTACGTAATCACCGACGTTGAGAATAACCGTAAAATGGTATGCGTTGACGTTCACGATATCCCCGTAGTAGCAGTGGTTGACCCCGATATGATGGCAACAATGCCCAAGGGCCTTACCGCAGCAACGGGTATGGATGCTCTTACTCATGCAATTGAGGGTTACATCACAAAGGGTGCATGGGAGCTTTCCGATATGTTCCACCTCAAGGCAATTGAGATCATCGCAAAGTCTCTTCGCGGTGCTGTTGCAAACGAGGCAGAGGGAAGAGAGGGCATGGCTCTCGGTCAGTACATCGCAGGTATGGGCTTCTCCAACGTAGGACTCGGTATAGTTCACTCCATGGCTCACCCCCTCGGTGCGCTTTACGATACTCCCCACGGTGTAGCTAACGCTATCATTCTTCCTACTG